>JBIOXZ010000154.1:0-11153 GCA_044869895.1 Actinomycetota bacterium
GGCTGCCCCCGGGCCGGGGGCGGGGGTGCCGCAAGCGCCCGGAGCCCCCATCGTCTAGCGGCCTAGGATTTCGCCCTTTCAAGGCGGCGACACGGGTTCGAATCCCGTTGGGGGCACACAACCGAAGACTCGCGGGTGTGGAGGAGCCTGGCCGTCCTCACCGCCCTGTCAAGGCGGTAATCGCGGGTTCAAATCCCGTCACCCGCGCTGGGAACGCCGGCGCTCGCGCCGGCGTGACCGTGTCGGGCCAGGTAGCTCAGTTGGCAGAGCACGCGGCTGAAAACCGCGGTGTCGGCAGTTCGATTCTGCCCCTGGCCACCAGGTCACGGCTCGGGCGAGACCATCAGTTCAAGGTCTCGTGACCCCGGACCTCGGCCCACCGGCTGATGACCGACTGGTACAGCTCGGCCGAGCGCGGGAATTCCTCAGACGAGAGGGCCTTCAGCGCGGCCTGGATGTCGCGGGCAGAATGATCGTCGTCGAGCTCGTCCCATGTCATGAGGTCGCACAGGCCACCGTAGTCCAGCTCGAGGAGCGACCGGCGGTCGAAGGCCCCGAGCCACTCATAGAGCTCGACGATCATGTCGGCCACCGGCCCCAGGTCCGTCCGCCGGAGCCCGGGGATGGCCCGCTCGGCCCGACGCGCCGCCTTGCGCACGGTGGTCACGTACCGGAGCCGATGGCGGCCGCCGTGCTCCTCGAGCCGCCGATCGCCCTCCCCGAACAGCACGAACCACCTGACGGGGACGTGCCAGGGGCTCTGCATGATGAACGAGACGGCCTTCGGATCCCGCCGGCGGATCCTGGCCAGCTCCCTGGAAGCCCGGCGGGCCTCCCGGTCGCTCACGAATGCATCGCTCCCCTCGAACTGTGCGGCCTCCCGAAACGACAACAGGCTGGCCAGCACCCGGAGCCTGGTCCGCCATGGGCACACGAAGTAGGCGCCCTTGTCGAGGCGGATATCGGCGCCCTCGGATTCCGAAGCTGCCAGGAGCCCGAGGCGCCGGCCGCTCATCCACTGCCGGTAGCTGGGCCGCGGCCGTCGGAGCATCCCCCCACCAACGATGTACCGCTCCCACCGGGCCTGCTCATCGGGCGGGAACGCCTCCAGAGGCTGGAACGCGCGGAGGTAGGCGCAGGGCACCACGTCGCGGAGCAGCATATATGCTCTCGCACACCCGCCGCCGTCCGAGGTCGGTGACCATGGCCATGCACGAGGACCTGCACGACGCCGCCCTGGTGCGGCTCGTCGCGCCCGACGGATCGGCGATCGGCGACACCGACGTTGGTCTGAAGCCGGACGAGCTGCGCGACCTCTTGCGGCTGATGATCCTGTCCCGCCGCCTGGATCGCGAGTGTATGGCCCTCCAGCGTCAGGGCGAGCTCACCGTGTACCCGCCGTTCGAGGGCCAGGAGGCGGCCCAGGTGGGAAGCGCCTTCGCCCTGGAGCCCGACGACTTCGTGTTCCCGTCCTTCCGCGAGCTCGCCGCGGCCGTTGCCCGGGGCGTCGACGTCGTCGAATACCTCCAATATCACCGAGGGGTCTGGCACGGGGGTCCGTACGACCCCATCGCCAGCCGGTTCGCGCCGATCTGCGTTCCGGTCGCCACCCAGATCGTGCACGCCGTGGGGTGGGCCATGGGCGCGACGTTCGACGAGCTGCCCGTGTGTGCCCTGGCGTACTTCGGCGATGGGGCCACCTCGGAAGGCGACTTCCACGAGGCGGCCAATATGGCCGCGGTGTTCGGCGCCCCCGCGATCCTGTTCTGCCAGAACAACGGGTGGGCCATCTCGGTCCCGCTCCGGGAGCAGGCGGCGGGGCCGATCCACGCGCGGGCCGAGGGGTACGGCATGCCCGGCGTGCTCGTCGACGGGAACGACGTCCTGGCCGTGTACTCGGTCACGAGGGCGGCGGCCGAACGGGCCCGGGCCGGCGACGGACCCACGCTGATCGAGGCCCTGACCTATCGGATGGGACCGCATTCCACTGCCGACGACGCGACGAAGTATCGGAGCGCGGGCGAGGTCAGCCTGTGGCGCGAGCGTGATCCCATCGACCGGTACCTGAAGCACCTGCTCACCTCGGGGATGGCCGATGAGTCGTTCGTGGCCGATTGCGAGGACGAGGCCAAGGAGTGGGTGGCCGACGTCCGGGCCGGGATCACCTCCCTCGGGCCGCCGCCGCCCGAGGAGCTCTTCGCCTTCGCCTATGCGGAGCCGCCAGTGACCCTGGAGCGCGACCGGCAATCGGTGATCGAGGGCTCGGATGGCTGAGTACACGATGGTCGCCGCGCTGAACGCCTCGCTCCGCGATGCCCTGAAGAACGACCCTCGGACGCTGGTGTTCGGCGAGGACGTCGGTGAGCTCGGCGGGGTGTATCGCGTCACCGAGGGCCTGCAGCGCACATTCGGCCCGGAACGGGTGTTCAACACGCCGATCGCGGAGGCCGGGATCGCCGGGATCTGCGTCGGCCTCTCGCTGGCCGGCTGGCGGCCCGTCGCCGAGATGCAGTTCGATGGGTTCTCCTATCCGGCGCTGGACCAGATCGTCAGCCATATCGCCAAGTACCGGACTCGTACGCGGGGCCGGACCTCGATGCCGATCGTCATCCGGATCCCCTCATTCGGCGGGATCCGGGGCAAGGAGCACCACGGCGAGAGCCCGGAGACCTATTACGCGCATACAGCCGGGCTGAAGGTGGTGGTCCCATCGGGCGCGCTGGACGCCTATCGGCTCCTGGCGCTCGCGATCGCCGACCCCGACCCGGTGATCTTTCTCGAGCCGAAGAGCCGGTACTGGGCCAAGGAACAGGGCGAGCTCGCGGTGGACGGACCGCCCATCGGCAGGGCGTGGATCCGGCGGGAGGGCGATGCCTGCACACTCGTCACGTATGGGGCCATGGTCACGCGATGTCTCGAGGCCGCCGAGGTCCTTGCCCGTGAACGGGTCTCCTGCCGCGTGCTCGATCTCCGCTCCCTCGTCCCCCTCGACGTCCACACGCTCGCCGAGTCCGTACGGAGGACCGGCCGCGTGGTCGTGGTACACGAGGCGCCTCGCACCTTGGGGATGGGCGCCGAGATCGCCGCCCGCATCATGGAGGAGGGGTTCGACTACCTGGAGGCGCCGGTCCTTCGGGTGACCGGCTACGACGTACCGTATCCGCCGGCGGCCCTCGAACAGCGGTACCTGCCCAGCATCCAGCGGATCACGGCCGCCGTGCGCAGGGTGGTGAGCCACTGATGGCCGGGCGAGTCTTCGCCCTGCCGGACCTGGGCGAGGGCCTCGAGGAGGCCACGATCACCGCCTGGTTGGTGAAGGAGGGCGACCCGGTCTCGCTGAACCAGCCGATCGTCGAGGTGGAGACGGCAAAAGCAACGGTGGAGATCCCCTCACCCTTCGCAGGGACGATCGACCGGCTGCACGGGCAGGTGGGAGAGACGGTCAACGTGGGAGCGCCCCTGGTCACCTTCGAGGTCCAGGACGACGGAGGGGCGGTGGAGGAGGACGCAGGCCCGGCCACGGTGCCGCCGGCCACGCCGGCGGTTCGCCGGCGGGCCAGGGAGCTCGGGGTGGAGCTGGGGAGGATCGCCGGATCCGGCCCGGGTGGACGGATCACCCACGAGGACGTGGATCGAGCCGCTCGGTCGGGCACCCCGGTGGCGGCGGAGGTCCGCGCGCCCGCTGAGCAAGGACGGGCATCACCGAGCGAGGGGATGGCGCCGGCCCTCGAGCAGGAGCGGCGGGCCGGGGCCCGGGCCCTGTGGACGATGATGATGCCCACGGACGCCGACGTCAGACCCATCTCGATGATCCGGCGAACGATCGCCGAGAACCTCACTCGGGTCGTTCGGGAGGTGCCACAGGTCACCACGTTTCGGACGCTCGACTCCACGGCACTCGAGGTGTTCCGACGGGAGACGGGCCTGTCGCCGCTCCCGATCGTCGTCCGGGCCCTGGCCGACGTGTGCAAGGACCACCGGAGCCTCAACGCGTCGTACATGGCCGAGCAGGGCCAGATCTGGCTGCACCGGCGGGTCCACGTCGGCATCGCGACCGACACCGAACGAGGGCTCCTGGTGCCGGTGGTTCGAGACGTCGGGGACCTGACGCTCGGCGAGGTCGCGGCCGAGATCCAGCGACTGGCCTCGGCCGCTCGCGACGGCTCCATCCGGATCGAGGAGATGACCGGCGGAACGATCACGGTGACGAATACCGGGAGCTACGGCTCGGAGTTCGGCACGCCCATCATCAACCGGGCCCAGGCCACGATCCTCGGCCTGGGCGCCATCGCCCCCCGGGCGCTGGTCGTGGACGGGCAGGTGGTGGCCCGACCGGCGTGCACGCTCTCGCTGACCTTCGATCACCGGCTGCTGGACGGTGCGACGGCCGGCCGGGCGTTCGGGGACCTCGTCGCGGCCCTGTCGTCCCCCGACCGGCTGGAGGCACTCCCCCGATGAGGATCGTGTCGCTCCTGCCCTCAGCCACGGAGATCGTGTACGCGCTGGGCCTGGGCGACGATCTCGTCGGGGTGACGTACGAATGCGACTATCCGCCCGAGGCCACCTCCAAGCCGGTGGTGGTGAAGAGCGCGCTCCCCCAGGGACGGCCGCTCTCCTCCCGCGAGATCGACAAGGAGGTCCGAGACCGGATGGACCGCCAGGAGCCGATCTACGTCCTGGAGAAGGAGCTGATCCAACAGCTCGAGCCGGACGTGATCCTGACGCAGGACCTCTGCCGCGTGTGCGCCGTCCCCAGTGGACAGGTGCAGGAGGCGCTCGAGGAGATCGGCGTTCGCGACGCGAAGGTCCTCTCGCTCGATCCCCACACGTTCGACGAGGTGCTGGAAGGTATCCGGGCGGTGGGCACAACCCTGGGAAGGGAGGAGCGCGCCGACGAGATCGTCGGCGCGCTCCGCGCCCGTGTCGAAGCCGTCAGGGCCAAGGCGGTGCGACTCCCCTCGATCCGGGTCCTGTGCCAGGAGTGGCTCGATCCGCCGTTCGTCGCCGGCCATTGGGTCCCCGACATGGTGGAGACGGTCGGCGGGGTGAATCTGCTGACCGAGAAGGAACACCCCTCCCGGGTGGTGACCTGGCGGGAGATCCGGGATGCCAACCCCGAGGTCGTGGTGTTCATGCCATGCGGCTACTACCTGGAGGAGGCGGAGGGGGAGGCCGCCCAGCTCTACCGCAACGCCGAATTCGTCGAGACCCCGGCGGCTCGCGAAGGCACGGTGTTCGCGGTCGACGCGACCTCGTTCTTCTCCCGCCCCGGGCCGCGGATCGTTGATGGCCTGGAGATCCTGGCGTGGGCCGTGCACCCCCGGGCCTTCCCCGAGCCGCCGGACGGATCCATCACCCGCGTCGAGCGGTAAGCGAGGTCCGGTATCCTCCCGGCGATGACGGCCCCGAACCAGGTGACGCCGGATGACATCGGCACTCGCGTCTCGTTCCAGTTCGAGCTCCCCAACGGCTACGTGGGCGAGGTCGTGGGGATCCTCGAGGCCTACGATGAGGCGGCCGAGACGTACCTGGTCCGGAAGAAGGACGGCGAGCTGGCCCGGGTGCCGAGGCGCGGCGTGCGCTTCGGCAAGGTCGTCTCTCGCTAGGACTCGCGGAGGTCACAGCCGATGGCCGAAGAGCTTCCTACCGCCTACATCCGCCGCCGACTGGGAAACGAGGACTCGCACTACGGCGGCAACCTGGTGGCCGGGGCCAAGCAGCTCGAGGTGATCGGCGACCTCATCACCGAGCTGGCCATGCGCTTCGACGGCGACGAGGGCCTGTTCCGCGCGTACGAGTCGGTCGAGTTCCTCCATCCGCTGTTCGCGGGAGACTGGATCGAGGCGAAGGGCCGGATCGTGTCGGTGGGAACCACTTCGCGACGGTGCGAGTTCGAGGTGTGGAAGATCGGTGGGCCCCGATCCGACGTGTCCGAGTCCGCCGCGGAGTTCCTGGAGGAGCCCATCCTCACGTGCAGGGCCGCGGGGACCACGGTCGTGCCGAAAGATCACCAGCGCTTCCCACGCTGAGCCGTGCGAGCCAACGAACCTAGCTAGCCCTCTTCAGTCGGTTGAGGACGCCCAGCAAGTCATCGACGTTGAACGGCTTGGCCACGAACGCGACGGCCCCGAGCTCGGCGGCCTTGGCCCGGTCACGAAGGCTTGCCCGTGCCGAGACCACGACCACGCGGGGGCGTTCGCCCTCGGGAAGGTCCCTGATCTCCTGGAGGAGGCTCCAGCCGTCCATGATCGGCATCATGATGTCCAGCAGCATGAGCTGCGGACGGTGCTGGCGGAGCTCATCGAGCGCCGTCCGGCCGTCACGCGCGGCGAAGGTCTGGAACCCCTCGGCCTCCAGGCTGAACTGGAGCATCCAAACGACTTGAGGTTCGTCGTCGACGACAAGCACGCTGGTCTGCGCGGGCGCCTCCATCCCGGCTTCGAGGGTAGGCAGGTATGTCCATTGCCGGAATCGCCCGGCCTACCGTTTTTCAAGGACCGGTCGAAGTAGACCCGGAGACAGATGGTCGTAGTTCTTCTTGGCTAACGTAGGGAGAGCCCGGATCCCAGGCCCACGCGCCCGATCCCGAACGCCTGGACGCCGGCGTCGGCGGCCCGCCCGATCACTTCGTCCGCCCGGTTCGGCGTCACCACGAGCACCATTCCCACGCCCATGTTGAACGTGGCGAACATGTCGTCGTCCGACACGTCCGCCGCCGTCCGAACGAGCTCGAAGATCGCAGGAACGGGCCAGCTCCCGAGATCGATCTCGGCCCCAAATCCGCCGGGGAGCGCACGCGGCACGTTCTCCGGAAGGCCGCCTCCCGTCACGTGCGCGGCAGCGTGCACCAGGCCGGCGCGAGCGAGCGACACGACGAGCGGCGCGTAGATCACCGTCGGCTCGAGCAGCTCTTCGGCCAGGGATCGGTGGAAGCCCTCCGGCACGGCGTCCAGCGTCTGCGGACCTTCCACCAGGATCGCGGAACGGATCAGGCTGAACCCGTTCGCGTGCACGCCGCTCGAGGCCAGGCCGACCAGCACATCGCCTTCGCGGACACGGTGAGGGCCGATCAGCCCCTGGTCGTCGACCACCCCCACGCAGAACCCCGCCAGGTCGAGCTGCCGCTCGGCCATCACGCCGGGATGCTCGGCCGTCTCGCCACCGAGGAGCGCACACCCGGCACGCCGGCAGCCCTCGGCGATCCCCTCGACGATAGCCGCGGCCTCTTCCGGGACGAGGTTCCCCGTCGCCAGGTAATCGAGAAAGAAGAGCGGCTCGGCCCCGGTGCACACCACGTCGTCGGCGCACATGGCCACGAGGTCGATACCGACCGTGGACAGGCGATCGGCCATCCGAGCCACGTCGAGCTTCGTCCCTATCCCGTCCGTGGCGGCGGCGAGGTACCGTCTCTCCCCGATCCGGAACAGCCCGGCGAAGCCGCCGATCCCCTCGAGGACCTCGGGCCGCGTCGCACCCTTCGCCAGCTCTCGGATGAGCGACACGGCTCTGCCCGCAGCCTCCAGGTCGACGCCCGCCCTGCGGTAGGCGCCGCTCACGACCTGGCGGGCTGCTCCAGCAGGAACTTGCCCGCGCCCTCGGGAACCTTGATCGGGTACTCGCCGTCGAAGCATGCCCGGCAGAAGTCGTTCTTGGGAGCCCCGGTCGCCGCCACCATCCCATCGAGCGACAGGTAGCCGAGCGAGTCGGCGCCCACGAACCGCCTGATCTCCTCCACGGACAGGTCCGAGGCGACCAGCTCGTACCGGGTGGGCATGTCGATGCCGTAGAAACACGGCCATTGGATCGGCGGGCAGGTGATCCGGGTATGTACCTCCGCCGCCCCGGCCTCTCGGAGGGCCTGCACGATCTGGCGGGTCGTCGTGCCTCGCACGATCGAGTCGTCGATCACCACCAGGCGCTTTCCTCGGATGGCGTCGGGGATCGGATTCAGCTTGAGCTTCACACCGCGCTCTCGAAGCGATTGGGACGGCTGGATGAAGGTTCGGCCGACGTAGCGGTTCTTCATCAGACCCTCGCCGTAGGGGATGCCCGAGACCTCCGCGTACCCCTGCGCTGCCGAGTGACCGGTGTCCGGGACGGGCATCACCATGTCGGCGTCGGCCGGCGCCTCCACCGCGAGGCGCCGGCCGAGCGTGCGCCGAACCTCGTGCACCGTCGCCCCTTGGATCCGGGAGTCCGCCCGGGCCAGATACACGAACTCGAAGATGCACAGCGCCTTGCGCGGACTCTCCGCGAAGCGCGCTGATCGGGGTCCTCGGTCGTCGAACCTGATCAGCTCGCCGGGCTCGACGTCACGGATGAAGGTTGCCCCGACGATGTCGAGCGCGCACGTCTCCGACGCGACGCAGTACCCGCTCGGGAGCCTTCCGATGGACAACGGCCGCAGGCCATGGGGATCGCGGGCGGCATAGACGCTCCGCTCGTCCATCATCACGAAGCAGAACGCGCCGCGCAGATCCGCGAGCACCGCCAAGGACGCCTCCCACAGGCCGTCCTCCAGACGGCCGGCCAGGATCCCGGCGACGAGGTCCGAGTCCGTGGTGGCCGGTGCCGCCCGACCGGACCGCTCCGCGAGCTCCAACGTGTTGACCAGGTTGCCGTTGTGGCCGAGGGCCAACGATCGCTTGCCGTCGGTCTTGAACGCGGGCTGCGCGTTCTCCCAGGTGGTCGAGCCGGTCGTTGAGTACCGCGTGTGCCCGATGCCGAGATCGCCTTGGAGGGTTCCAAGCGTGGCCTCGTCGAACACCTGCGAGACCAGGCCGAGCTCCTTGTAGACCAGGAGGTTCTGCCCGTCCGAGACGGCCATACCGGCCGACTCCTGTCCCCGGTGCTGCTGGGCGAAGAGGCCGAAGTATGTGAGCCTGGAGACGTCCTCGCCCGGCGCCCACACGCCGAAGAGGCCGCATTCCTCCTTCGGGCTCTCCGCTCCCACCTGTTCGCGATGCTAACAGGGCCCGTCAGCCCGCGAGCAGCTTTGG
This sequence comes from Actinomycetota bacterium, assembly GCA_044869895.1. Lineage (GTDB taxonomy): Bacteria > Actinomycetota > UBA4738 > UBA4738 > HRBIN12 > AC-69. Next base: position 9,000 of record JBIOXZ010000154.1, read on the forward strand.
GATCGCGCCCTCGTGGACCGACCGCGCGTCCTCGACCGTGATCTCAAGGAGCGAATCGAAAACCATCCCGGGTCCGCCGGTCTCCCCCAGGCGCGAGAGCGGCAGGTGATGGGCCGATGCCAGCGCTTCCACGGCCTCCGCCTTCTCGGGCTCCACCGAGACGACCGCACGCGATGCCGATTCGGAGAACAGCGCGACGTACCAGGGTTCGTCCCCGGGAAGCGATACCGCGAACCCGGTGTCGCCGGCAAGGGCGGACTCCGCCAGGGCGACGGCAAGGCCTCCATCGGAACAGTCGTGGGCCGAGGCCAGCAGATCAGCCCGGGCCGCCTCCACCAGCATCTGATGGAGCGAGGCCTCCCGGGCCAGGTCGAGGGCCGGTGGATGCCCGGACACACTCCGGAGCGCGACCTGGGCGAACTCCGAGCCCCCGAGCTCGGGAAAGGTCTCCCCCAACAAATAGACGAGGAGCCCCGCACCGGGGAAGCCCTGCTGCACGAGCAGCCGGTAGTCCTCGATGAGCCCGAGCATGCCCACGATCGGCGTGGGCCAGATCGCGGATCCGCCCGATTCGTTGTAGAAGCTCACGTTCCCCCCGGTCACGGGGGTGCCGAGCCTCCGGCAGGCGTCCGCCATCCCCCGGATCGACTCGGCGAACTCCCACATCACCTCGGACCGTTCGGGGTTGCCGAAGTTCATGCAGTTCGTGATGGCCAGGGGCGTGGCGCCCACAACCGCCACGTTCCGTGCGGCTTCGGCCACCGCGTGGGCCGCCCCGAGGTATGGGTCGAGATGCCCGAACCGGCCGTTGCCGTCGCAAGAGAGCGCCAGGGCTCTCAACGTCCCCTCGATGCGGATCACGGCGGCGTCTCGGCCGGGAGGCGCCACCGTGGCCCCCTGCACGAGTTGGTCGTACTGCTCGAACGCCCACCGCTTCGACGCCACGTTCGGCGAGGACAGGACGGCCAGGAACGCGGCCCGTGGGTCGGTATCGACGGGGGCGAACGTGGGATCGTCCTCCAGGATCTCGTGTCGCCCAGCCGGCCGCTCCATGCGCCGCTCGTAGACCGGTCCATCGTCCGCCAGGGACCGGGCCGGCACATCGGCGAGGATCGATCCGCCCATGCGGACCGCGAGCCGGCCGCCGTCCACCAGCGTTCCCACGACCGCGGAGGTCAGGCCCCACTTCTCGCAGACGCCGCGGACCTCGTCGAGCCGGGAGGGATCCACCACCGCGAGCATTCGTTCCTGGGACTCGCTCGTCAGGATCTCGAACGGCTCGAGGCCCGCCTCACGGAGTGGAACTGCCTCCAGGTCCAGCTCCGCCCCCATTCCGGCCCCGGACGCCGTCTCGCTGACCGCGCAGGTCAGCCCGGCTCCGCCCAGATCCTGCAGGCCAAGCAGCAGTCCGCCCTCGACGAGCTCCAGACAGGTCTCGATCAGCAGCTTCCCGGCGAAAGGGTCGCCGATCTGCACGCTCGGCCGGGCGTCCGCCGCCTGGTCCTCGATGGTTCGTGACGCGAGCACCGAAACGCCGCCGATCCCGTCCCGGCCGGTGGCGGCCCCTATCAGGAGCAACCTCGATCCCTCGCGCACCTCGTTCGCCGTCGTCATCAGCCGGTCGGCCGGCGCCACCCCCACGCACATCACGTTCACCGTGGGATTCGACGAGTGGGGCTCGGCGAAGCGGATCTCGCCCCCCACCGTCGGCACACCGATGCAGTTGCCGTAGCCGCCGATCCCGGCGACCACGCCGGCGAACACGACCCGGTTGCGCTCCTCGGTGAGCGGCCCGAACCGAAGGGGGTCGAGGAGGGCCATAGGCCGGGCCCCCATCGACACGATGTCGCGGACGATGCCGCCCACGCCCGTGGCCGCCCCCTGGTAGGGCTCGACGGCGGAGGGGTGCGAGTGCGACTCCATCTTGAACACGGCGGCCAGCCCGTCCCCGATGTCGACGGCGCCGGCATCCTGCCCCGGGCCCACCAGCACCTGCGGCCCCTCGGTGGGCAGGGTCCGAAGGTGGACCTTGCTCGACTTGTACGAACAGTGCTCCGACCACATGGCCGCATACATCGCCAGCTCGATGCGGTTGGGGTCGCGGCCGAGCGTGGCCCGGATCCGGTCGAGCTCCTCGTCGGTCAGGCCCAGGGC
>JBIOXZ010000155.1:0-39072 GCA_044869895.1 Actinomycetota bacterium
GCGGCGAGCTTTCGGAACATGAGGGCCTCCGCGAGGGCCGCCCGCTCCAGCTCGTCCAGGTCCACGCTCTCGTTCACCGAATGGAACGAGGAGAGCTCGTCGGAGGCTCCGAACAGGAGCACGGCGATCTCCGGGAACGTGCGCGACAGCAGGGGCACGAGCGGGATCGACCCCCCACTCCCCATGTCGACCGTCTCCCGGCCCCATGCTTCGCCCATCGCCTCACGAGCGGCCCTGAAGATCTCTCCGTCGGCCTGGACGGCGAAGGGCTCGCCCTCGCCTCCCCGTTCGATCTGGAGATGCACGCCCCACGGGGCGTTCGCCTCCAGATGCGAGGTCAGGGCGTCCAGGGCCTTCTGGGCGTCCTGGCCCGGGGGGATGCGCAGGCTCACCTTTGCCCGGGCCACCGGCACGAGCTGGTTCGAGGCCTCTCGAACGCGGGGGGCGTCGATCCCCAGGACCGAGACGGCTGGTCGGCTCCACAGGCGCTCCGCCACCGAGCCCTCCCCGATCGAGCCAACGCCGGGAAGCACGCCCGCCTCGTCGCGGAACTCGTTCTCGGGGTAGTCCACACCGCTCCAGGGTCCCGACGCAATGCCGGGGATGGCAACGTTGCCGCGATCGTCGTGGAGCGTGGCGAGCAGGCGGGATAGCGCCGTGAGCGCATCGGGGATCGGCCCACCGTACGCGCCACTGTGGACAGCCTTGCGAAGGACCCGGACCTCGACCCGGCAGTCCACCACCCCGCGCAGGGTGGTCGTCAGGGTGGGGATGCCTCGGCGCCAGTTCCCGGAGTCGGCCACGACCGCGACGTCCGCGGCGAGGAGGTCACGATGGCCCTCGATCAGGAACGGCAGGTTGTCCGTGCCGGCTTCCTCCTCCCCCTCGACCAGGACCTTTACCGTGACCGGCGGCGCGCCGCCGAAGGCCTTCAATGCGGCGGCATGCAGCACGATCCCGCACTTGTCGTCGGAAGTGCCGCGACCGTACATCCGTCCATCCCGGACCGACGGCTCGAAGGGCGGCGTGTCCCATTCGTCCACCGGGCCCTCGGGCTGGACGTCGTGATGGGCGTACAGCAGGACCGCAGGCGCGCCCGGGACGGCGGGCATCTCCCCGAAGACGGCTGGGTGCTCGCCGGTGGGGAGCTCGATCAGGTGGACACCCGAGAGCCCCGCCGCCGCCAGGATCTCCGCCGTGGCCTCCGCCGAGTCTCGAACCGGTTGGGGGTCGTAGCCGGGGAACGCGATCGAGGGGATCCGAACCAACCGTTCCAGGTCGGCCCGGATGCCGGGCATGAGCCCGGCAACGGTTCCTCGAAGCTCGTCGTCCATCGGGTGCGAACGATACCGCAGGTCCGGCGCGCCAGTTCGGCTGAAGTGGCCTACGGGAAGAGCCGCTCGATCAACCAGCCGCCGTCGGACTGCCTCGTGTACCGGAACCGGTCGTGGAGGCGATGCTCCCGCCCCTTCCAGAACTCCACCATCTCCGGTGCCAGGCGATATCCGCCCCAGCTCGGGGGGAGCGGGACCTCGACGCCCGGATATCTGGCGTCGATCTCCCGGTACCGGGCGTCCAGCTCCTCCCGCGAGCTCGCGACCGCACTCTGGCGCGAGGCCCAGGCGCCCACGCGCGCCTCGCGCGGCCGGGTTCGGAAGTAGGCTTCGGATTCGGCCTGGCTGGTTCGCTCGACCGTTCCGCTCACGCACACCTGCCGGTCGAGCTCGCGCCAGTAGAACGCCATCCCTGCCTGAGGGTTGGCGACCAGCTCGCGTCCCTTTCGGCTCGCGTAGTTCGTGTAGAAGACGAAGCCGCGTTCGTCGATCCCCCTGAGCAACACGTGGCGGACGGACGGACGCCCGCCGGCGTCGGCCGTCGCCAGGGCCACGGCCTCGGGAAGCCGGATCCCAGCGTTCCGTGCGTCGTCGAGCCACACACGGAACTGCGCGATCGGATCGGGATCCAGGTCGCGCTTCGAGAGGGGATCGCGGTTCCCGGGGACCTCCGCCACGGCAGCTCCAGGCGGACAGTATCGGATGTGCCCGTGCGAGTGGGCAGGCAGTGGTCAGGCCGGCTCGGGCCGGGACGTATCCTTTGCTCCCGTGCACATCGATTGGTCCATCGCGCTCGCGTCCGTGATCGTCGGCTTCACCGTCGGCCTGACCGGCATGGGCGGAGGAGCCCTCATGACTCCCATCCTCCTGATCTTCTTCGGGGTGACGCCGACGGCGGCGGTCTCCTCCGATCTGGTCGCCGCGATGGTCATGAAGCCGGTCGGCGGTGGTGTCCACATCCGGCGGAAGACGGTCAGATGGGAGCTCGTCAGATGGCTTTTCATCGGCTCGATCCCTGCCGCGTTCGGCGGCGTCTTGCTGCTTCATGCGACAGGTGACAGCGAGGCGGTCGAGAGCACCACGAAGATCTTCCTCGGCGTGACGCTCATCCTGGCCGCCGCCGCCATGGTCTTCAGGGCCTGGCTTCAGGCTAGGCGCAGCGCCGAGGCTCGTGCCGGTCGGCGCGAGACGCTCGGTCCTGGCGGATCGATCGATGTCAGGATCCCGATCACGGTGATGATCGGGGCCGTGGGAGGCCTGCTCGTGGGCCTCACCTCAGTCGGCTCGGGCTCGATCATCATCGTGTGCCTCATGCTCACCTACCCGACGCTCCGGGGGTCCCAGCTCGTGGGTACCGATCTGGTGCAGGCCGTCCCCTTGGTGACCTCCGCGGCGTTGGCGCACATCCTCGTCGGTGACCTCGAGCTCGGCCTGACCGCTTCGATCCTGATTGGTGCACTCCCGGCTGTGTACGTTGGTGCGCGGCTTTCATCAAAGGCGCCGGAGGGCGTCATCCGTCCCGCCATCGTGCTCGTTCTCCTAGCCTCGGCCCTGAAGCTGCTGGAGGTGCCAACGGGGGTCCTCGGCGTCATCCTCGTGGCGGTTGCCCTCATGGGACTCCCGATCTGGGGGGCGATCGATGCGGCCGCACACCCGCAGGACATGTGGGACCGTGCTGGCTTGAGTCGTCGGCGGTGGATAGGTTGGCAGGCGTTTGGCGCGCCGATCGGGATCGGGTTCGCCGTGGCGGCCGCCTATTTCGCCAGAACGCGTCGACAACTCGGTCCGGGGTCGCTCATACCTGACCGCGGCGACGAGACCGTCCCGGCCGAAGCTCACGAAGCAGGCCTCCACTGAGCGAGCATGGGGCGTTCGAGCGCATCCTCGTCGCCGTGGACGGGTCACCACAGAGCGACAAGACGATCGCCATCGGCCTCGACCTCGCTCAGCGGTACAACGCAGCGGTGACCGTCGTTCACGTTCGCGAATACGAGCGATACGAGGGGTCCGACGTCGACCTCGGTCCGCCGGTCACGGCGGAGAACCTCGTGGCGCAGGCGGTCGCGAGGTTCGAAGAAGCTGGCGTCGACGCCCGAGGGGAGATTCGCCGGGTGAGCACCGGGGACACGCCCCAACAGATCATCGAGGTTGCGGGCGCGGCCCGGGCAGACCTGATCGTCCTCGGATCGCGCGGCATGACCGAATGGAAGAGTCTGCTGCTGGGCGGTGTTGCGAACAAGGTCGTGCACCACGCCACCTGCCCGGTGCTGTTGGTTCGGTAGGAGCGACTGGACGCACCGATGAAGCAGCCGGCCACCGAGCGAGTCCGGCTCGCCGTGGTCGCTCGAGAATGGACGCGGATCGGCTGCACCGGGTTCGGCGGCCCACCTGCACATATCGCGCTCCTCCGCGAGCTGTGCGTCGAGCGGCGCCCGTGGCTGTCGGCTCGCGAGTTCGAAGACGGCATCGCCGCCACCAATCTCCTCCCGGGCCCTGCCTCGACGCAGCTCGCCATCTACTGCGCCTGGCGCCTCCGCGGCCGCCTCGGTGCGGTGGTCGGTGGATCCTGCTTCATCTTGCCGGGGCTCATCGTCATCCTTGGATTGGCCGCGCTGTTCCTCGGGCCCCACCCACCGCGGTGGGTGGAGGGGGCGGCCGCCGGGGCCGGTGCCGCCGTTCCCGCCGTCGCCGTTTCAGCCGCCATCGCGCTGATCCCTCCCAGCTGGCGTCGGACTGGTGCCGCCCTCAACCACCGGGTTCGGTGGATGGCCTACCTGGTCCTCGGCTTCGCCGCGGCGGCCACGATCGGCCCATGGCTCGTCCTGGTCCTTGCTGGCTGCGGGATCGTCGAGGTGGCCGCCGGGGCCCGTGGCGAGCGAACGACGTCGTGGCTGAGCGGGTTCGCCCCGGCCCTGATCGTCCATGCGTCCGCAGTCGGCGGTGTCGGCGCCCTGGCGTGGGTGGCGTTCAAGGTGGGCGCGCTGTCATACGGCGGGGGATTCGTGATCATCCCCCTCATGCAGCGGGACGCCGTCAACACCTATCACTGGATGACGGGCAGCCAGTTCCTGAGTGCGGTCGCCCTCGGCCAGATCACGCCCGGACCGGTGGTCCAGACGGTCGCGGTGGTCGGCTACGCGGCGGCGGGGATCGGGGGCGGCCTTCTGGCCTCGCTCGTCGCGTTCGGCCCTTCGTTCGCCTTCGTCCTCATCGGTGCGCCACGATTCGAGCGGCTGCGTGCCAATACCGGAGTTCAGCACTTCCTCACCGGAGCGGGGGCCGCCGCAATCGGCGCCATCGCGGGCTCGGCCATCGGCCTCGGCCTCGAACTCGAACATCTCTGGCAAGTGGTGGTGCTGGCACTGGCCACGGCCTGGCTGCTGGGGCTCCATCGCGGAGTGGTAAGCGCCCTTCTCGTTGCCGCCGTGCTTGGTGTGGTGGCGGCGTGGACCGGCGCCCCGATCGGGGGATGACCGCCGCTCCGCCGTGCTTTGTCCTTGCCGGTGGAATCTCGTTGTTGCCTTCCGGCCGATTCTGTCGCACCATGGCGGCACGGGAGAAAGGAGGTGGTCCAACTTGCATAAACGGCAGGAGACCCCCGAGGTGACTGGCTGCTGAGCCATCCCTCGCGGGCAGGGGCCACCGCCCCGCCCGTCCGCCGGGAGACCGGCAGAATCCAACCAGCTCACCGATCTCACGATGCTCCGGTTGGTCTACCGGACGAAGCCTCGTAACGGCCGAAGTGCTCGTGAGGCGATGGTCACCGAATGGGCCGGGCCCACGCTGGGCCCGGCCCATTCATGTCGCCTTGAGGGTCCTCGAACGTCAAGCTTGCGGTGCCCTCGGCAGGACTCGAACCTGCGCACCCGGCTCCGGAGGCCGGCGCTCTATCCGCTGAGCTACGAGGGCGTGCCGTCCCGAGTCTAGCAACGCCCTCTGCCGGAGGGTCCGATGTGCTGGTCTGGGTGAAACCCTTCGCTATCCTGCGCACATGAAGGGTGGAGCCAGCCGCGGATCCTGATCGTCGACGACGATGTGGTCATCAGCCGTCTGCTCCAGATCAACTTCCGGGTGGATGTGTTCGAGGTCGATTCGGCGTCCGGGTGGAAGGAAGTCTCCCGGCAGGTTGCCGAGCAGGTCCCGGACCTGGTCATCCTCGACGTCATGATGCCGCGGGTCGACGGCTTCGAGATCCTCCGCCGGTTGAAGGAGATGCCGGCCATGCGGGACGTTCCGTGCATCTTCCTGTCCGCTCGAGCACAGGACGAGGACCGGGCTCGCGGCTACGCTCTCGGCGTGGAAGAGTACGTCACGAAGCCCTTCGACCCGTCGCACCTGGTCGAGATGGTCCGTCGAACGATCGCCCGCAAGACGGCGCAGGCCTAGGCGACCCCCTCGCCGCCGATGATCGAGGACCGGCTCGCGCGCATCGTCCGCCAGGCCCTGGAGGGGGCCCGGGAGGAGCTCGGGCTCTCCGGCGACCTCCCGGAGATCGAGGTCGCCGTGTCGAAGCAGAAGGAGTTCGGCGACTTCTCGACGAACGTGGCGCTCGCGTTGGCCGGACGGGTCCGCACGAGCGCCCGCGAGGTGGCCGAGGCCATCCGATCGCACCTGCCCCCGGATGAGCTGATCGAGCGGGTCGAGGTGGCGGGACAGGGGTTCGTCAACTTCTTCGTACGGGCGGAGTGGCTACTCGACGTCCTGCGCGACGCCATTGCCCGGGGACCCCGCTACGGCTGGGCGGAACCGAACGGCCGATCCGCGCAAGTCGAATTCGTCTCGGCGAACCCGACCGGTCCACTGCACGTGGGGCACGCGCGCAACGCGGCGCTCGGCGACGCGCTCGCCCGCCTGCTCGAGGCGGCCGGGTGGCGGGTCGAGCGCGAGTACTACTTCAACGACACCGGCGGCCAGATGGACCGGTTCGGTGCCTCGGTGGAGGCGAGGTACCTGCAGCTCCTGGGACGCCGGGTGGAAGTGCCGGAGGACGGTTACCACGGCGACTACATCGTCGATCTGGCCAGGGACATCATGAACGAGCACGGCGACGCCTTCGCGGACCTTCCGCCTGAAGAGCGGATGGCCGGCCTCCGGGGCGCGGGGGCACAGCGGGTCCTCGAGGGCATCCGGACCACCCTGGACCGGTTCGGGGTCCGGTTCGACTCCTACGTCTCCGAACGCGACCTCGCGGAGTCGGGGGAGATCGACGCCGCGGTCCGGCGGCTGCGTGAGGCGGGATACGTCTACGAGTCGGAGGGCGCCGTGTGGTTCCGGTCCACCGCGTTCGGCGACGACAAGGACCGCCCACTGATCCGGGGCAACGGGACGCACACGTATTTCGCGGCGGACTGCGCCTATCTCATCGACAAGTTCGCTCGGGGGTTCGACCGCATGATCTATGTGTGGGGGGCCGACCACCACGGTGACGTCGTCCGGGTGAAGGGGGCCGCCCAGGCAATGGGGTTCGATCCGTCCGCCGTCGAGATGCTCATCTACCAGTTCGTGTCGTTCCTGCGGGGAGGCCAGCCGGTCAAGATGAGCAGGCGGGCGGGCACCTTCATCACGCTGGACGAGCTCATCGACGAGGTGGGCACCGATGCCGCACGGTTCACCCTCCTCATGCATTCGAACGAATCGCCGATGAACTTCGACATCGAGGACGTGAAGCGCCGGAGCATGGACAACCCCGTCTACTACGTCCAGTACGGCCACGCCCGAATCGCCAGCATCCTGCGGAACGCGGAGGAGCGGGGCGTGAGCATGAAGCCGATCGAGGAGGCCGACCTGGTGCTCCTATCGACCGACGCCGAGCTCGACCTGCTGCGGACGATCGCCGAGTTGCCGGACCTGGTCCTGCGCGCGGCGGAGCTCCGGGGCCCGCACCGGCTTGCGCATTACGCTCAGCAGCTCGCGGCCGGATTCCATCGCTTCTACACCGAGTGCCGGGTCATCACCGACGACGAACCGCTGACCCAGGCCCGCCTGTGGCTGTCGACGGGGGCCAAGCAGGCCATCGGGAACGTGCTCGCCCTCCTCGGCGTGTCGGCCCCGGAGTCGATGGAGCGGATCGATGCCTGAGCCCGAGGCGGCGGCCGGCGGCCCCTGGCCGGCGAACGCCCGGTTCGGCCCATTGGGCCTGTCGATCGGCGGCGTGCTCGCGGAGGATCTCGCCGCTCGGTACGGGACCCCCTTTCTGGTCGCCGACGAGGAGCACATCCGCAGCCGATGCCGTACCTTCGCCAGGCTCTTCCCCCATCCGCTGTACGCGGTGAAGGCGTTCACGTCGCGGGCCATGATCCAGCTGGTAGCCGAGGAGGGACTGAACCTGCTGGTCTCCACGGGCGGTGAGCTTCATGCTTGCCTGTCGGCGGGGATCCCCGGCGAGCGCATCGCCTTCCACGGCAACAACAAGTCCGACGACGAGCTCCGCCTGGCGGTGTCGAACGGCGTGTGGCTGGTGAACGTGGACAACCCGGTAGAGCTCGAGCGGCTCGATCCGATCGCCCGGGCGGCCGGCGTCGTCCAGCGGGTGCTCCTCCGGGTGATCCCCGGCGTGGGGGCCGGCGCCCACGAGGCCATCCGCACCGGCGCGGCCGGCACGAAGTTCGGCATGCCGCTGCCGGTGGTCGGCGGTGCCGTCCGCCGGGCCATGGAGCTCGCGAACGTCCATCCGGTCGGGATCCACGCGCATATCGGCTCCCAGGTTCTGGAGCCCGAGCCGTATCTGGCCGCGGTCGACGTGGTGCTCGATTTGCTCGAGCGGCTGAAGCGGGATACGGGGTTCGAGGCCGACGTGATCGACGTGGGCGGGGGGTTCGGCGTGTCGTACACCGACGAGCGTCCCCTGGAGCTCGACCGGCTGGCACCGGCCCTGTTGGCGCGGGTCCGGGAGGGCGCGGCACGGCGTGGCCTGCGGATCCCGCACACCCTTATAGAGCCGGGACGATCGGTGGTCGGGAGCGCGATGGTAACGCTGTACCGCGTGGGGACGGTGAAGGAGACCCCGGATGGCCGAAACCTGGTCGCGGTGGACGGAGGGATGGCCGACAACATCCGGCCCATGCTCTACGGCGCGCGGTACACGGTCGCGATGGCCGGGCCGCCGCGCGACGCGGGACCGGTGGAGATCGACGTCGTGGGCAGGCACTGCGAGTCGGGGGACGTGCTGGCCAGGGAGGTGAAACTCTCACAGGACGTCCGGCCGGGCGACCTGGTGGCCTTCGCCGGCACAGGCGCCTACACGTACTCGATGGCCGGCAACTACAACCGGGTCGGGCGACCCGCGGTCGTCGCCGTGCGCGACGGCCGGAGCCGCGTGTGGCTGCGGCGCGAGGACGACATCGACCTCGATCGCCTGGAGGCGAGCGCCCCGAGCTTTCGGACCGCGCCCCCGCCCGGTGAGGGCTTCGAGGTCCGCCCGGCCCGCCCGGGGGACGCACGGTCGTTCCTCGAGGCGTTCCGAAGCGTCGCAGCGGAACGGAGGTTCATCCATACCCAGGAGGTCTCGCAGACCGCTCGCCAGTATCGGAGACTGTTCCGCCGCCCCGTCACGGTGGAAGGCGCCAACCTGGTGGCGGTGTCCGGTGGCGGCATCATCGGCTCCATCTCCATCCGGCGTGACGAGCATCCGGCCACCCGGCACACCGCATCGATCGGGATGTTCGTGACCTCGGCCTGGCGTGGTCGGGGGGTGGGCACCGCGCTCTTGGACGGAGCCATGCGGTGGGCCAGGGACGCGGGGGTGGAGCGGGTGGACCTGAGCGTGTACCCGCACAACCAGGCGGCCATCGCCTTGTACCGCGGGTTCGGCTTCGTCGAGGAGGGAAGGCTCATTCGCCACGCCAAGAAGTCCTACGGTTACGAGGACGAGATACTGATGGCGGCGTGGCTGGGACCGCGATCGAGTGCGGGTGAACATCGGGGAGGGGAGCCGGCGAGGTGAACGATCGAACGCTGCGGGTCGGGCTGCTCGGCTGCGGCACCGTGGGGACAGCGGTGACCCGGCTGCTCCATGACCACCGGGAGGACATCGCGCGGCGGGGGGGATGCCGCCTGGAGGTCTCGAAGGTCGCGGTGAGCGACCCGTCGAAGCGGCGCGACGTGCCCGTCCACCCCTCGGCGTTCACCGCGGATCCCATGGAGGTGGTCGACGACCCGGACATCGACATCGTGTGCGAGCTCATGGGTGGGTCCGAGCCCGCCGGCTCGCTGATCCTGGCGGCGTTCGACCGCGACAAGCCGGTGGTGACGGCGAACAAGGAGCTGCTGTCCACGCGGGGGCGCGAGCTCTTCGACGCCTCCGACGCCAAGGGCCTCGACCTGTACTTCGAGGCGGCGGTTGGCGGGGGGATCCCGTTGGTCCGGCCCCTGAAGGAGTCCCTGACCGGCGAGCGTCTCACTTCGATCATCGGCATCGTCAACGGGACGACCAACTACGTCCTCACCCGCATGTCGGAGGACGGGATATCGTTCGCCGAGGCGCTCGGCGACGCACAGCGCCTGGGCTATGCGGAGGCCGATCCCACGGCCGACGTGGACGGGCACGACGCCGCGGCCAAGTGCGCCATCCTGGCCTCTATCGCGTTCAACGCGCGGGTCGTTCCCGGCGACGTCTACCGGGAGGGGATCGGCGCGGTGACGACCGAGGACATCGAGTTCGCCCGGCGCCTGGGGTACGTGGTGAAGCTCTTGGCCATCGCCGAGCTGCACGACGAACGGGTGGCGGCACGGGTCCACCCCGCGATGATCCCGTCGGAGCATCCGCTCGCCGCCGTTCGCGACGCCTTCAACGGGGTGTTCGTGGAGGGCCCGAACGTGGGGGAGCTCATGTTCTACGGTCGCGGGGCGGGAGGGGAGCCCACCGCCACCGCCGTGGTGGGCGACCTGGTGACCGTGGCCCGGAACCTGCTCGCCGGGGCGCGCGGCGTGGGGTGCACGTGCTTCCTGGAACGCACCGTTCGGCCCATGTCGGAGATGGAGGGTCAGTACTACATCCTGCTCCGGGTGGAGGACCGTCCCGGGGTGCTGGCCGAGATCGCCAGCGTGTTCGGCCGGAACGATGTCTCCATCAAGAGCGTGTGGCAGGAGGGCACGGGTGCCGACGCGCAGCTCGTGTTCATCACCCACCGGGCCCGGGAGGGCTCGTTCCAGCAAGCGGTGACCGAGCTCGGCGGCGTCCGGGCCGTCGAGGAGGTTCGGAGCATCCTTCGCGTCGAGGCCGAGGAATGACCTCCGCCTCGGCGAGCGGCGTGATCGAGCAGTATCGCGACCGTCTTCCGGTGTCGGAGGCCACCCCGGTGGTGACGCTCGGCGAGGGCGGGACACCCCTCGTCCGATCCGAGTCGCTGTCCGCCGAGACCGGGTGCGAGGTGTACCTGAAGTTCGAGGGAGCCAACCCAACGGGCTCGTTCAAGGACCGGGGCATGACGCTCGCCATCTCCAAGGCCCTGGAGGAGGGCTCCAAGGCGGTGGTGTGCGCGTCCACCGGCAACACCAGCGCGTCAGCCGCGGCATATGCGGCCAAGGCGGGCCTGACGTGCGCGGTGCTCGTGCCGAAGGGAAAGATCGCTCTGGGCAAGATGGCCCAGACCCTGATCCACGGGGCGAGGGTCCTGGAGATCGACGGCAACTTCGACGAGTCCCTCCAGCTCGCCCAGGCCCTGGCGGGCCAGTACCCGGTCACGCTGGTGAACTCGGTGAATCCCTATCGCCTCCAGGGTCAGAAGACCTGCGCCTTCGAGATCTGCGACGTGCTCGGCCGCGCTCCCGACCTGCACTGCGTTCCGGTGGGCAACGCGGGCAACATCTCCAGCCACTGGATGGGGTACCGCGAGTACCTGGCCGACGGGACGATCCCCGAGCCGCCGCAGCTGTTCGGGTTCCAGGCCCAGGGGGCCGCACCCATCGTCCTGGGGCACCCGATCGAGCACCCTTCCACGATCGCGTCCGCCATCCGCATCGGGAATCCGGCGTCGTGGGACAAGGCGGTGGCCGCGGCCGGCGAATCAGAGGGCGCGATCCTGGCGGTCACCGACCGCGAGATCCTCGGCGCCTACAAGCGGCTGTCGCACGAGGGGCTGTTCGCCGAGCTCGCCTCGGCGGCTTCGGTGGCCGGCTTGTTGCACGTCTTCGCCGACGAGCGGCTGCCGAGGGGCGCGACGGTCGTGTGTGTGCTGACCGGCCACGGACTCAAGGACGCGGAATGGGCCATCACCGGCGCCAGCCACCCTCCGACGGTTCCCGTCGACGCCGCCGCGGTGGCGGCCGAGCTCGGCCTGTAAACGGATGAGGCTCGTCGCAACCGTGCCGGCCACCTCGGCCAACCTGGGCGCAGGGTTCGATTCGCTCGCCCTGGCATTGGACCTCTGCAACGAGGTGACCGTCGACACCGAGGCAAGCCCCGGCGTCAGGTGGGAGGGGGAGGGGGCCACTGAACTTCCAACCGACGGGAGCGACGCCGTCTCTCGGGCCATGCGGGAGGCGGCCGACGCTCTCGGGCTGGACCTCCCGACGTTCGCCCTGTCGTCGGTCAACCGGATCCCGGTGGAGCGAGGCCTGGGGTCATCGGCTGCCGCGGCCGTCGCCGGGATCGAGCTCGCGACCGCCCTCTTGGGGCGAGACCCGGACCCCGAACGCACGCTGGTGACCGCTTCGCGCGTGGAGGGCCACCCCGACAACGTGGCCGCGGCCCTCCACGGGGGGCTGACCATCGCGTTCGACGATCGGGCGATCCGGGTGGACCCATCCCCGGACCTTCGGCCGGCAGTCCTGATCCCCGAACACGACCGGCTGGCGACGACGGTCGCCCGCGATGCGCTCCCACGCCAGGTCGCCCTGAGTGAGGCGTCCTTCAACGCTGGGCGGGCCGCACTGGCCGTCGTGGCCATCGCCTGGCATCCCGACCTGCTGCGCGATGCCCTCCAGGACCGGCTGCACCAACGGGTTCGTCTTTCGCTCCTTCCTTCGGTCGAGCCGATCTTCCAGCGGCTGTGGGACGAGGGCTTTCCCGTCTGTGTCTCGGGCGCCGGCCCGTCATTGCTCGCCTTCGAGCAGGAGGGGCGAGCGGTCCCCGACATCGGGGCCGGGTGGCGGATCCTCCGGGTGCCGCTCCACCCAACCGGCGTGGAGGTGCGGGAAGCGTCGTCGTCCCTCAGTCCGGGTCCGGATCAACCGATGTGATTGGGTGAGCGATGTCATTGAAACGGGAAGATGCGCCAACCTAGACTCCGGCGGGGCTCGTATCCACGGTGAACGGGCCAACGACCGACCCACCGATGAACGCGGAGCCCGAGCGCGAGGGGGAAGCCCAGGTCGCCGAGGACCTGCGGGAGACGATCGCCGTCCCCGTCCTCATCACCGACCTCGCCAGCAAGACCCTCGCGATCAAGGAGGGTGAGACCTTCCTGTACTCGGACCTCGAGGGGAACCTGGATCACGGTGGGGACTACGGACTGGGCCTGTACCACAAGGACACCCGGTTCCTCTCCCATTTCCGGATGGAGGTCTCGGGTCGGAACCCCGTGCTGCTGTCGTCCTCGTCCGAACGCGGCTACATGTCGTACGTGGACCTCACCAATCCGGACCTGTACGACGGAGACGTCGTCGCCGTGGGCCAGCAGACCCTGAACGTCCGACGGATCCGGGCCATCAGCGGGAAGCTCTTCGAACGGGTCCGGATCAAGAACTACAACCCACATCCGATCGCCCTTGAGCTCGAGTTCTCCCTGGCGGCGGATTTCGCCGACATCTTCGAGGTCAGGGGAATGGCCCGGGAGAAGAACATCCCTCCCAACCGGCCCATCGCAGAGGGCAACCAGGTCCGGTTCACCTCCACCGGCCTTGACGGGGCTCACCGGACGACCGTCGTCGACTTCGCGCAGGATCCGGACACCCTGGAGATCGAAGGTTTGACCGTGCGGGCGACGTTTCGGATGCACCTCGGCGCGTACCAGACCAAGCTGATCGGACTCACCGTCGAGCCGCTCGTGGACGAGGAACGCTCCGGGGAGCGCGAATTCGATGTGGCCGTCCACGAGCTCCGCCGGTCCTACGAGGAGTGGGAGCGAGACTCCACCCAGATCCTCACCGACAACGAGTTGTTCAACCAGCTCCTGAACCGGAGCCTGCGGGACCTTCGGGCGCTGTACACGGAGACCGATGGCGGCGGCATCCTGGCCGCGGGGATCCCCTGGTACGTGACGATCTTCGGACGCGATGCGCTGATCTCCTCGCACCAGCTCCTCTCGGTGAACCCCGACCCGGCCCGGCAGGCCCTGGAGCTCCTGGCCGCCCGCCAGGGCACCGTGGTCGATGACTGGCGGGACGAGCAGCCCGGCAAGATCCTCCATGAGGTCCGCCAGGGAGAGCTGGCCAGGGCGGGCTTCGTACCTCACACCCCCTATTTCGGCTCCGTGGATGCCACCCCGTGGTTCCTGATCCTGTACGCACAGCACTTCCGGTGGACCGGTGACCTGGACTTCGCCAAGAAGCTCTTGCCTGCCGCCGACGCCGCGTTGCGGTGGATCGACGAGTACGGCGACATGGACGGCGACGGCTTCGTGGAGTACCAGTCCCATTCACCCGGGGGGATGCGGAACATGGGGTGGAAGGACTCCCACGACTCGATCGTCCACGCCGACGGGCACCTGGCCGAGCCGCCCATCGCGCTGTCGGAGGTGCAGGCCTACGTGTACCTGGCCAAGGAGCGTATGGCCGATGTGTACCGAGCCATGGGCGATGACCGCAGGGCGGAGTTCCTCATGGGCGAGGCCCACGAGCTGAAGCGCCGATACAACGAGGCCTTCTGGATGGACGATGAGAAGTACTTCGCCGCGGCCCTCGACGGCGACAAGCGGCAGGTACGCACGGTGATGTCGAACCCGGGGCACGGCCTGTACTGCGGGATCGTGGACGGCGAGAAGGCCCCGGCGCTGGCCAAACGACTGCTCGCGCCGGACATGTTCTCCGGGTGGGGCATCCGCACCTTGAGCAAGGCCGCCGCCGCCTACAACCCCATGAGCTATCACAACGGCTCGGTGTGGCCGCACGACAATGCGCTCGTCGCGGCCGGCCTCAAGCGGTACGGGTTCATCCGCTCGACCAATCGAGTGGCCACCGCGTTGTTCGACGCGGCAGTGCACGCGGACTACCTGCGGCTGCCCGAGCTGTTCTGCGGGTTCACCCGACGAACGCCGAACCGACCGGTGAGCTACCCGGTCGCATGCTCGCCTCAGGCGTGGGCGGCTGGCTCACCGTTCCTCATGCTCCAGGCCATCCTGGGGATCTCCGCGAGAGCCCACGAGAATCTGCTCACCGTGAACAAGCCGCACCTGCCGACGTGGCTCAACACCGTCGAGGTCCGCAACCTGCTCGTGGGGGGGAGCCGCATCTCGCTCGTGTTCCGGCGCGAGGCCGAGATCACCTCGTTCTCGCTTCTGTCTCGGGAGGGCGACGTGCGGGTGGTCATGGAGGAGTAGGAAGCCTTAGCGGATGCACTCACCCGTCGAGACCGGGCGAGTGCGTCCCGCCGCCCGACTCACGTCGGGGATGACATCGGTCGAGGCGATGGCATAGCCAACGGATGGGTCGGTGGTGGAAGCGGCGAACACGACCCCCGCCACGGACCCATCGGGCAGCACGAACGGGCCGCCGGAGTCGCCCGGCTCTACCGTGGCCTGGAGCTCGTAGACATCGCGCTCGACTTCGCGGTTGCCGTAGATGTCGCGTCCCACGACGGCGTCGATGGGCCGGCGAACCGCCGCCTGCGCCCCGGCCAGGTCGCCCCCGCCCGGATAGCCCAGGGTGGCGCCACCGGTCCCCCGACCGACCTGGCTGGCGAGCAGCGGAAGCGGTTGTCCCGCCGAGGTCCCGACATGGAGGATGGCGAGGTCCGTCCGGGGATCGAAGAGCACCGGCGTGGCCGGCTGCGAGGTCCCGTCCTGTCCCTGCACCTGCGGCCCGTGGACGCCGGCGATCACATGGGCGTTGGTCACGACGTAGTCGCCGGAGACCACGAAGCCGCTCCCCGACAGGAGCTCGCCGCAGGCGGAGCCGACGATCCGAACGGTGCTCGCCGCCGCCGCCTGGACAGCCTGGCGAGCCTGGGCCTCGCTCGGCATCTCGACCGGGCCCGTCGGAGCCGGCGGCAGTCCGGCGAAGACGTCGGGGAACCCATGCTGGTCGAGGAACCGGCGCACCTCGGCTGGAAACGAGGGCGGCCGGGGCAGCACTGCGTCGAGGCTCCGGACGATGGCCGACCCTCGGATCGAGCTGTTGAGCCGGGGGAACGGTGCGTTCACCAGGTTCAGGGCCAGGAACCACGTGACCAGCAGGAGCGCGACCACCGAGATGGCCGAGCCGCCCGCTTTGTCGGCCGTCCCCACAACTGGCAGCCGGTGGGCCCTGGCCCGGATCGACGTGCCGGCCACCCAGCCGGTCGCGTCGCCGATCCCCGCCATGCCGAGCAATACCGCGATGACGATCCCAGCCTGAACCGCGTCGCTCCGGGCCTGCGACGCGACGGCTGGCGCCAGCAGCGCTCCGGCCAGCAACCCCAGGATCAGGCCGGCGTACGAGAACAACTGGAGGAGCGCTCCCCGCCGAAAACCGGCGAATGCCGCGAGGGTGACGAGGACCAAGATCACGAGGTCGAGGCCGTTCACGTTCGGGGAATGGTCCCACGCCGGCAGCTGCGGCCAAACGGGGACCGGAGCTCCGGGCCCGCCCCGTCCGCGAAGCTACACTTGGGGCCGTGGTGACGATCGCCCACATCTCGGATCCCCATGTCGGGTCGCCCTACTTCGTACCGAACCTGATGAATCGGGTCATCGTTGAAATCAACGAGCTCGGCCCCGACATCGTCATCTGCAGCGGCGATCTGACGAACGAGGGCTATCGGCAGGAGTACAAGAACTGGGTGGCCTATGCCGAGCGGCTGACAGCTCCCCTGTACACGGTGCCCGGCAACCATGACGCCCGGAACGTGGGCTACTTGCACTTCGAGGAGCTGATCGGTCCCCGTCACTGGTCCATCGATGTCGGAGGGGTTCGGGTCGTCGGAGCCGACTCGAGCGAGCCCGACCTGAACGAGGGGCAGATCGGCCGGGAGCGCTACCCGTGGATCAAGAAGCAGTTCTCCCAGCCCGCCGAGCTCAAGGTGTTCGTCCTCCACCATCACCTGATCCCCGTCCCCGGCACCGGACGCGAGCGGAGCACGGTGATGGATGCGGGCGATCTCCTCGAGGAGCTCATTTCCTCTGGGGTGAACATCGTGCTGTCGGGGCACAAGCACGTGCCGTACGTGTGGCGGCTGGAGAACCTGTACATCGCGAACGCCGGGACGGTGGCGTCCTTGCGGCTGCGGGGGTACACGAAACCCTGCTACAACGTCCTGGAGTTCGAGGGGGACGAGGTCAAGATCACCAGGAAGTTTCCTTTCGGCGGCGGAAGCGCCATCGCCCATTTCTCCCTCTCCTCAGGCGAGCAGTTCTACCGGGAGTTCGAGCCGCCGGTTCAGCAGGCCACGGTACACACGGAGTAGGCCCGAGCGCCGGGTCTCGATCTTCGGAGGGATCGTCGTGAGGGTCCTCGTCCTCGTGGACGGCGAGCACTATCCCCCGGTGACCAGGTGGGGGATCGAAGCCGCGCGGAGCAGGGGCTACGAGGTCGTCGCCGCGCTGTTCCTCGGTGGGATGGAGAAGGTGGACCCCACCGCGCTCCCCGACCTTGGCCTGCCGACGCTCTCCGCCGGAGCCGACATCAGGGCGGCCCTGGCCGAGGCCCTCGACGGTGTGAGGCCGGAGGCGGTGCTCGACCTGTCGGACGAGCCCGTGGTCGGTTACCGGGAGCGGATGGAGCTCACCGCCGTTTCCCTGGTGCGCGGGATCCCGTATCTCGGTCCCGACTTCCGCCTGGACCCACCGATCTCCGGCCCGCCCCTCCGGTGTCCCACCGTCGCCGTGATCGGGACGGGGAAACGGACGGGCAAGACGGCGATCGGCGGCGAGGTCGCTCGAGTGGCCAAGGCGATGGGTCACAATCCGATCGTGGTGGCCATGGGCCGAGGGGGTCCACCGGAGCCCCAGGTGGCCCGGGCCGGGACGGTCACGCTGGACGGGCTCCTCGACCTGGTCCGACGTGGTGAGCACGCCGCGTCCGACTACCTCGAGGATGCCGTCACGTCTGGCGTCACGACGATCGGGGCCCGGCGGGCCGGCGGGGGGATGGCTGGGGCCCCCTTCGCCTCGAACGTGCGGGAGGCGGCCGAGCTCGCCGTGGACCTCGGCGCTGGCCTGGTCGTCTTGGAGGGGAGCGGCTCGGCCGTCCCCCCCGTCCCGTGGGACGCCGGGATCCTGGCCGTCCCGGTCTCGGCGCCGCCGGAATACGTGGGCGGCTACCTGGGTCCCTATCGACTGTTGCTATCGGACCTGGTGGTCCTTACAATGACAGGGAGCCCGATCACTGGGCCCGAGAACCTCCTCGCCCTGACATCCCACGTCCAGCGAATCCGCGGTGATGCCCGGGTCGTCGTGACGGACCTCCAACCGGTTCCGCTGGGCGACGTGCGAGGCAAGGAGGCGTTCTTCACCACCACCGCACCCCAGGCCGTCGCAGCGAAGCAGGTGGCTTCCCTGGAGGCAAGCTTCGGATGCAGGGTGGTGGGTTGGAGCGCCCGCCTGGCCGACCGGTCGGGGTTGATGGAGGACCTGGAGAAGGCAGAGGCGTACGAGGTGCTCCTCACGGAGCTGAAGGCGGCGGCCGTGGACGTGGCCTGCGAGCGGGCCATGGCACGAGGGGCCACGGTGATTTTCGTGGACAACCGACCCCTGGCGGTCGACGCCGGGACCAACCTCCCCGACCTGCTCGCGGAGACGATGGATCTCGCGGTGAAGCGGCACGAGGCGCGATGACCAAGGACATCAAGAACCAGCACATCCTCATCTCCGACAGGGAGGCAGGCCTTCCCTACTCCAAGGGATTGATGGCCTCCCAGGTGATGGTGACCGGCCTGTCGCCGTGGCGGTCGTATCAGGTCGCGGAGGCCATCGAGGAACGCCTCCGCGAGCTGGGATCACCTTCGGTCACCACCGAGGAGCTCGACCGGATCGCTGTCTTGGTGATCGAGGACCTGGCCGGCGAGCGCTACGCGAAGAACTACATCCGGTGGCGCGAGGTCGACGCCCTGGATATCCCATTGATCGTGCTGATCGGGGGGGCCACCGGTGTGGGGAAGTCCACCATCGCCACCCAGCTCGCGACGCGCCTGGGAATCGTCCGGGTGGTGGCCACCGATGCAGTGCGCGAGGTGATGCGGGGGGTGTTCTCCAGGGAGCTCATGCCGGCCCTGTACAAGTCGTCGTTCGAGGCGGGCGACGCCCTTCGGGAACCACCGACCAAGGACGCCGTCGTGGTGGGGTTCCGGGAGCAGGTGTCGGCGGTGTCGATCGGCGTCGATGCCCTCCTCGAGCGGGGGGCCGTCGAGGGCATGAGCATGATCATCGAAGGTGCTCACGTGGTGCCGGGCTTCGTGGACCTCGACTCCCGGGACGGTCGGGTCATGGCCGTCCCGGTCATCGTGACGGTGGAGGACGAGGCGGTGCATCGCAACCATTTCCTGGCCCGGTCGGCGGATCATGCCGGGCGACCGGCGACGAAGTACATGGAGGGGTTCGACAAGATCCGCCGGGTCCAGCGCTATATCAAGAGCCAAGCGCTGTCCCACGGCGTACCGGTCATCCCCAACTACAACTTCGATCAGGCCCTGGCGGCAGTCATCGACCTGGTCATGGAGAAGGTGACCGAACGCATCACCGGGCCCGGACCGCGTGATGGGGAGCGCGTTCGCCCGGCCCTTGGAAAGGAAGGAGCGCATGAGGCTATTTCTTGATACTGCGAACCTCGAAGAGATCCGCGAGATCAACCGGTGGGGGGTCCTGTCCGGGGTGACGACCAACCCCACCCTGGTGAGCAAGGAGCAGGACGACCCGGAGGCCCTGTGGAAGGAGATCCTTGCGGAGGTGGAGGGGGACGTGTCCCTGGAGACCACCGAGCCGGAGGCCGATCCCATGTACGAGCAGGGCCAGCACCTGGCCCAGATGGGCCCCAACGCGGTGGTGAAGGTCCCCATGACTCCCGACGGTTTGGAGGCGGGCAAGCGACTCGTCGCCGACGGCATCAGGATCAACGTGACCCTGGTGTTCTCCCCGGCGCAGGCCATCCTTTCCGCCGAGATCGGGGCCTACATCGTCTCGCCGTTCCTGGGACGGATCGACGACGTGGCCTCCGACGGGATGTACGCCCTGCGGCAGATCTGCGAGATCTATGACATCCAGGGCTACGATACGAATGTCCTCGCGGCATCCCTCCGCCACCCGATGCACGTGGTGGAGTCGGCCATCGCCGGTGCGGATATCGCGACCATGCCGTACGACGTGTTCGTCAAGTTGGTGAAACATCCGCTGACCGATATGGGCTTGCAGAAGTTCGCCCAGGACTGGCAAGCCCTTCAGCGGAATATGAAGGGAGGAGCCTAGTTGGCACCCGAAACGATGGAAAAGAGCGTCCTCCAGGGAAAGGTCGCGTCGGAGCTGCACACGATCGCCGCCGGCCTGGGAATCGGGGGGCATCAGAAACTGAAGAAGGCGGAGCTGATCGCCGCGATCCTCGCCGCGGGCCAGGATGGTCACGCCGGGGGGGACGCGGACCCGTCCCCGCCGCTGCCGGCGGAGGCGCCGGCGGTGGCGTCGACGGAGGCCCCGATCTCCCCTGCCGAGCAAGGGACTCGGGCCTCCGACAACGGCGAGTCGGCGGTGGCTCCCACCCGTACGGAGCCTCGCGAGGTTCGCGAGCCGGGCGGACGCCCTGAGGTCAGGCCGGGGTCGGAAGAGCGGCCCCGACCGGAAGGCAGGCCGGGACAGGAAGGAAGGCCCGGACCCGACGGGGGCCGGCGACGCCTGTCTCGCGAGGAGCGGCGACGGTTCCGGGAGGAGCGCCGCCAGCGTGAGGTGGAGGCGAGGGAGGAGGAGATCGCCACCGCCCCCACGGCCACGGGTCTGCTGGACGTCCTGCCGGAGGGTTACGGTTTCCTTCGAACGTCCGGGTATCTGCCGGGGTCCGAGGACATCTACGTGTCACTGTCCCAGGTCCGCAGATTCATGCTCCGCAAGGGCGACACGGTCACGGGCAAGGTCCGCCAGCCCAAGGACAGCGAGAAGTACTTCGCGCTGCTCCAGATCGACAGCGTGAACGGAGTCGACCCCGAGACGGCCAAGCAGCGGCCGGTCTTCGAGAAGCTCACGCCGCTCTTCCCCCATCAGCGCTTCCGCTTGGAGAGCTCGCCGACCGACGTGACCGCGAGGATCATCGACATGGTCGCGCCGATCGGGAAGGGCCAGCGGGGGATGGTGGTCTCGCCACCCAAGGCCGGCAAGACCACCGTGCTGAAGAACATCGCGAACGGGATCCTGACCTCCAATCCGGAGACCCACGTGATCGTGCTGCTCGTGGACGAGCGGCCCGAGGAGGTCACCGACTGGCAGCGGACGGTGCAGGCTGCCGAGGTCGTCTACTCGACCTTCGACAAGCCGCCGGACCAGCACATCCAGGTGACCGAGCTCGTCTTGGAGCGGGCCAAGCGCCTGGCCGAGATGGGCAACGACGTGGCCATCATCCTGGACTCGATCACCCGGCTGGCGCGGGCCTACAACCTGGCAGCGCCGGCATCGGGGAAGATCCTGTCGGGCGGGATCGACTCCACCGCGCTGTACCCGCCGAGGCGATTCTTCGGCGCCGCTCGCAACATCGAGGAGGGCGGATCGCTCACGATCATCGCGAGCGCGCTCGTCGAGACGGGATCCCGGATGGACGAGGGCATCTTCGAGGAGTTCAAGGGCACCGGGAACATGGAGATCCGACTGGACCGTGTCCTGGCCGAGAAGCGGATCTTCCCGGCCATCAACGTCGAAGCCTCCAGCACTCGCAAGGAGGAGCTGCTGATGCCGCAGGAGGAGCTGGCCCTGGTGTGGCGGCTCCGTCGGGTCCTCCACGCGCTGGAGCCGGGCGCCGCGCTCGAGCTCCTGGTGGACAAGATCCGGGCAACCAAGTCCAACGAGCAGTTCCTGAGGGAGATCGCCAAGGCGCCGGCATCGTAAGCTTGCCGGCCGAACCCACCATGAGGAGACGAGGAATCGAATGAAGCAGGGAATCCACCCCGAATATGTCACGGCCACGGTGCGCTGTTCCTGCGGGAACACGTTCACCACGCGTTCCACCAAACCGGAGCTTCGGGTCGAGATCTGTTCGAACTGCCACCCCTTCTACACGGGGAAGCAGAAGCTGGTCGACACCGGGGGCCGCGTGGAGCGGTTCCAGCGCCGGTACGGGCAGCGGTCCGCGCCGCAGTCCTGATCCCCGCATCGAGGATGGGCAACGATCGCCCCGCTGCCCACCACTTCTATGGCGGTCAAGCCGTCATGGAGGGCGTCATGATGCGCGGCCGCGACGTGTGGGCCGTGGCCATTCGCAGGCCGGATCGATCGATCCACATCGAGTCGCACGACGTCCACTCCATCGCCCGGCGGTTCCGGATCCTTCGCCGGCCATTCTTCCGGGGGATCATCGCCCTGGGCCAGGCCCTGGCCATCGGGGTCAAGGCCCTGTCCATCTCGGCGAACGAGTCCTCACCCGAGGACGTGCACCTGTCGTCGCGACAGATGGCGGTGTCGATGGCGGTGGCCCTCGTGCTGTTCGTCGGCATCTTCGTCGTGGGTCCCGCCATCGCCTTCCGGTGGGTGGGCCATCGCGTCGACTCGAGCCTTCTGGTCAATGTGCTGGAAGGAATGTTCCGGGTGGCCCTGTTCCTGGGCTACCTCGTGCTGATCGGACGGGCCAAGGAGATCCGTCGGGTCTTCGAGTACCACGGGGCGGAGCACAAGACCATCGCCACCTACGAGCACGACGAGACGCTCGTCCCCGAGAACGTGGACCGGTACTCGACGCTTCACCCCCGGTGCGGCACGAACTTCCTGCTGATCGTCATGGTGGTCGCGATCCTGGTGTTCGCGGTCTTCGGCAACCCCGGCATCTGGTGGCGGATCGGCTCCCGCATCCTTGCCATCCCCGTCATCGCCGGGCTCGCGTTCGAGGTGCTGCGCCTGGGTGCGCGGCACGAGCGCTCACTGGTCATGCGGGCCGTGATGGCTCCCGGACTGTGGCTCCAGAAGATCACGACGAAGCCCCCGGACCGGGGGGAGATCGAAGTGGCCATCGCCTCGTTCAACGAGGTGTTGCGCCGGGAAGCGCAACTCCCGGCTACGGAAGCCTGAGGGCCCTCGTCGGGACATCGGGCCAGGTCGTTGAATCGGCGGCCCATGGCCCTAGAGTCTTCTCCGCGGTCAGCCCGAATCGAAAGCGATCAGGAGGCTCTCATGTCCCCGGCCGAGCTCGATCTCCCCGTCCTGCTGACGCCGGAACACATCCGCCGCCGCGAGTTCGTGACCACGCGACGCGGCTACGACCCCGACCAGGTTCGCGACTACCTGGAGCAGCTGGCCACGCAGGTCCAGGACATGGCGGCGATGGTCCAGGAAGCCCGGCTTGAGGCCGAGTCGGCCCTGCAGGCCCAGGCGTCCTGGGTCGATCCCTACGACAAGTTGGCCCGTCGGGTGAGCGACCTGCTTCGCTCGGCCGATCAGGAGTCGGCCCGTATCCGGCGCGAAGCCGGCGAGGAGTCGGATCGGGTCCTGCGCGAAGCGCGCGCCGAGGCCGACCGGGTGCGGCTCGATGCGCAGACCCGGGCGGAGGAGGCGCGAGCCGAGGCCGAGCAGCACCTTCGAAGAGCCCGGGAGCGAGCCGACCGGACCATTGCCGGCCTGTCGACACGACGCGACGAGCTCGTCCAGCAGCTGTCGCAGATGCAGGAACGCGTGATCGGCGTGGCCAAGGAGCTCGAGGACACCATCGAACGCCCTGAGGCAGGCGACGACGTCCGGGAGATCCCGGATGCCGAGCCGGACCAGCCGCCGCCCATCGCCGACACGTGGGCCGGCTGGGCCGAGCCGACGACGAAGGGGCGTCCTCAGGGCGGCTCGCCTCCGCAGCCGCAGCCCGAAGAGCTCTTCACCTCCTCCGAGACGGTTGACCTCACGTTCCCCGAGATCCCCCCCCTCGATCTCGGCTGGGACGACGAGGACGACTGAACGTGGGGGCGGGCGCCCGCCCGCCCCCTCCCGTTTCGGATAATCGAGTCCATGGATCTCGAGGCACGCCTGTCGGACGTCGAGCGGCGCTACGACCAGCTCTCCGAGGAGATGGCCTCGCCCGACGTGGCCGCAGACCGCGACCGCCTGCGCCGGCTGGGGAAGGACCTCGCCGAGCTCGGGGAGATCGTCGGACCATACCGTGAGTACAAGGACGCCCGGCGACAGGCTGAAGAGGCCGGGGCCATGGCCGTCTCGGAGCAGGATCCGGAGATGGCGGCGTACCTGCGGCAGGAGGCCGAAGCCGCCGAGAGCAAGGCGACGTCCCTTCAGGCTCTGCTGGAACAGCTGCTCGTCCCCAAGGACCCGAATGATGAGCGGGACGTGATCGTAGAGATCAGAGCCGGCGCGGGCGGGCAGGAAGCGGCTCTGTGGGCCGGTGAGCTGTTCGAGATGTACCGCCACTTCGCCGAGCGGCACGGGTGGAGGACCGAGGTCCTGTCGGCCTCGCCCTCGGACCTCGGCGGGTTCAAGGAGGTGGTCCTGGAGGTCAAGGGGAAGGGTGCCTATTCACGGCTGAAGCACGAATCCGGCGTGCACCGGGTCCAACGCGTCCCGGTGACCGAGTCGGGTGGCCGGATCCACACCTCCACGGCCACGGTGGCGGTCCTCCCCGAGGCGGAGGAGGTCGACCTCCAGATCCGGCCCGAAGACCTGAAGATCGACGTGTACCGTTCCTCCGGCCCAGGCGGGCAATCCGTGAACACGACGGACTCCGCCGTTCGCATCACCCACCTGCCGACCGGCATCGTCGTCGCCACCCAGGAGGAGCGCTCCCAGCTCCAGAACCGGGAGAAGGCCATGCGGTATCTGCGGGCCAGGCTCCTCAGCCGTGCCCAGGAGGAGGCCCAGCGGAAGGAGGCCGCGGCACGACGGGCCCAGGTGGGGACGGGGGAACGGGCCGAGAAGATCCGCACGTACAACTTCCCCGAGAACCGCGTGACCGACCATCGGATCAAGCTCACCGCCCACCGGCTCCACAACGTCCTGGAAGGAGACATCGACGAGTTCGTCGACGCGCTCCTGACGGCGGAACGAGCGGAACAGCTCGGCGGGGACGGGCGGGGGTGATCCGATGCGACCGTCCGAGGTCCTGACCCGGGCGACGGCCTACCTGGAGCGTCATGGCGTGGACGGCGCCCGGGAGTCCGCCGAGGCGCTGATGATGGTGATCCTCTCGACCGACCGGGTCGGTCTGTACGCGCGGACCGAGGGTCTGTCGATGTTCGAGGCCCGGACGTTCGGCCGGGCACTCTGCCAGCGGTGCGCCGGGACCCCGCTGCAACACCTCACCGGCCTGCAGGCGTTCCGCCGGATCACGGTGACGGTGCGCCCCGGCGTGTTCATCCCTCGGCCCGAGACGGAGGTGCTCGTCGACGTGGCCCTGGAGTGCCTGGGTGAACGACGGGGGCGGGTGGTCGTGGACGTGGGAACGGGGACGGGAGCCGTGGCCCTGGCCATCGCTTATGAGGGGCCGGGATCCAGCGTCTTCGCCACGGACCTGTCGCCCGAGGCCGTCGAGCTCGCGCGGGAGAACGGGGCGCGCCTCGGCCTGAGCATCACGGTGCTCCGGGGGGACCTGCTCGAGCCGCTGCCGATCGAGCTCCGCGGACAAGTCGATCTCGTGGTGAGTAATCCCCCGTACGTGACCGCCGTCGAATACGAGGACCTGCCGGCCGAAGTCCGGGCGGATCCTCGCCTCTCGCTCGTCGGCGGTACCCGTCTCCACGAGCGGCTGGCCGCCGAGGCCATCGGATGGCTGCGCCGGGGCGGGGCGCTGGCCGTCGAGATCGGCGCGGCGCAGGGTACCGAGGTGGCGAAGGTCATGGAGCGTTCCTACGAGGACGTGCGGATCGTGCCCGACCTGGCCGGCCGCGACAGGATCGTCGTGGGACGACGTCCGTGAGCGCTGCCGGCCTTGTGGGATAGCCGGTGAGCGACCCCATCGGTGACGCCGCCGCCGCCGCGCTGAACGGGCGGCTCATCGTGGTCCCGACGGACACGGTGTACGGGATCGGGACCAGGGCCGACGATCCGGCGGCAACCGGGGCGCTGTTCGACGCCAAAGGCCGCCCCCGTGACCTGGCGATCGCCGTCCTCGTGCCCTCCTCCGCCGCGGCTCGCGAGCTCGCGGTGTTCGACGATAGGGCCGCCGCGCTCGCCGCGAGGTTCTGGCCCGGACCGTTGACCCTGGTCCTAGCCCGGACCGAGGCGAGCCATCGATGGGACCTGGGCACCGATGCGCGAACCATCGGACTGCGTGTGCCCCATCACCCGCTCGCGCTCGCCGTGCTGGCGATCACCGGTCCACTCGCGGTCACGAGCGCCAACCGAAGCGGCGAGGCGACCCCCCGAGAGTGCGACGGCCTCGCGCGCGCCTTTGGAGCCCGCGTGGCCGTGTACCTGTGCCAGGACGAGCCGCTCGAGGGGAACCCCTCGACCGTGGTGGACGCGACCGACGTTCGGCTCCGGGTCCTTCGAACCGGGTCGCTCGATGAGGCCGAGCTCCTCGAGGCGCTGGAGGCCTGAGACGCGTGGCATCGCCCTCCGGGCGGGTCGAGGGCCGATGCTAGACTCCCGGCTCGATCCCATGGCGCAGGTCCTCCTGGTATGCACCGGCAACATCTGCCGCTCCCCGATGGCGGAGGCCCTGCTCCGCTCGGCTCTCCAACGCCGCGTCGGTGACGCCGCGCCCGCTGTCGCGTCCTCGGGAACGATCGCCCGCGACGGCGCACCCGCGATGCCCGAAGCTGTGGAGGCGGCCGCAGAGCTCGGGGTGGATGTCTCGAGTCACGCGGCCCGCCGTCTCCGCCCCGAGGACATCCGCGATGCCGACCTGATCGTCGGGATGGCGGCGGAGCATCTCGAGGACGTCCAGGCCCTCGTCCCGGAGGCGGAGTCCAGGACGTTCACGTTGAAGGAGCTGGTTCGCCTCCTCGAGGACACTGGCCCGCGGCCGGAGGACACCACGGCTTCCGACAGGGGCCTTGCGGGCGCGGTGAGCGATGCCCACCGGCGTCGCACGGGATCACCGGCCATCCCGGACGAGGACGACGTCATGGATCCGCTTGGGCTCTCCCTCCACGGCTACCGGGTCGTGGCCTCCGAGCTGGAGGACCTGTGCGAACGGCTGGCGGGTGGGCTGTACGGCGGCCGCGCCATCGCCTCGAGGCGGGTGGGCTGAGCCCGTGCGGATCGCCATCGGCTCGGACCACGCGGGCTTCCCGCTGAAAGAGGAGCTGAAGCAGGTGCTGAAGGAGCTGGGACACGAGGTGACCGATGTCGGGACGGACTCCGAGGAGCCGGTGGACTACCCCCTGTTCTGCGCGAAGGTGGCCCGGGCGGTCGCGGAGGGAAGGTCCGAGCGCGGGATCGTGCTCGGGGGTTCGGGGCAGGGAGAGCAGATGACGGCGAACAAGGTGCCAGGGATCCGGGCGGCGCTGGCCAACGACCTGTACACGGCCCGGCTGTCTCGCCAGCACAACGACGCGAACATCCTGTCGATGGGCGCCCGGATCGTGGCCCCCACGCTGGCCCGGGAGATCATGGAGCTGTGGCTGACCACTCCGTTCGAGGGGGGACGTCACGTGCGCCGGCTGGAGGAGATCTCGATGATCGAGCGAGGCGAGCTGTGACCCGCGATGGCTTCGTGGCCGACTGGGAGGCGCTGCGGCGCACGGACCCCGAGGTCGCCGCGGCCATCGCGGACGAGCTGAACAGGGAACGCACCACGCTCAGGCTGATCGCCTCGGAGAACTACGCGAGCCCGGCCGTGCTCGCTGCGATGGCATCCACGATGAACAACAAGTACGCGGAGGGATATCCGGGGCGCCGGTACTACGGGGGGTGCGAGTTCGTCGACGTCTCCGAGACGCTGGCCATCGAGCGGACGAAGCAGGTGTTCGGCGCGGAGCACGCGAACGTCCAACCGCATGCGGGGGCGCAAGCGAATCTGGCCGTGTTCGGCGCGTTCCTCCGTCCGCTGTCCGACGACAAGGTCCTGGCCCTGAAGCTCTCGCACGGCGGACATCTGACCCACGGGTCGCCCGTGAACGTCTCGGGGATGTGGTTCACCTTCGTTCCCTACGAGGTGGACCCGCGGACCGAGCTCCTGGACCTCGATCGCGTCAGGGATCTCGCGTTGGAGCATCGGCCGAAGATCATCCTCGCCGGGTTCACCGCGTATCCGCGGGTGATCGACTTCGCCGGGTTCCGCCGGATCGCCGACGAGGTCGGAGCACTGTTCTGGGTCGACGCGTCGCACTTCATCGGGCTCGTGGCCGGTGGGGCCTACCCCAACCCTGTGCCCCACGCCGACGTGGTGACGTTCACCACGCACAAGACGCTCCGTGGTCCCCGGGGGGCGATCATCGCGTGCCGCGAGGAGCACGCGAAGGCCATCGACCGGGCCGTGTTCCCCATGATGCAGGGGGGCCCGCTCGAGAACCTGATCGCCGCGAAGGCGGTGGCCCTTCGGGAGGCCACCACGCCGGAGTTCGCCGAGTACGCGGCGCGGACCGTGCGCTCGGCCCGAGCCCTAGCCGAGGGCATGGCCGACGAGGGGATCCGGATCGTCTCGGGGGGGACCGATTCCCATCTCGTCCTGGCCGACCTCCGTCCCCTGTCCATCGGCGGTGCGGACGCGGAAGCCGCGAGCGAGGGCATCGGTATCGCCCTGAACAAGAACGCGATCCCGTTCGATCCGTCGCCCCCGGCGAAGCCCTCGGGCATCAGGGTCGGAACGCCGGGCCCGGCCACGCTGGGGATGGACGAGCCGGAGATGAAGGAGGTCGCCGGCATCCTCGGCGAGGTACTTCGTGGCCCCGACGACGAGCGCGTCCGCTCGGCCTGCCGGGCCCGCGTCAGCGACCTGGTGCAGCGGTTCCCCGCCTACCCGGGTTGAGGCGGCGATAGGCCCCCGCCCGCGGGGGTACCATCACCGCGACGTGGTCCCTTACCTCGTTGTCTTCGCGGCCAGCTTCGTCGCGACGTTCGTGACCACTCCGGCCGTCCGAAGGCTGTCCCTTCGGCTCGGTTGGATCGATCCCCCGTCCGACCGCAAGGTCCACCCCAAGCCCACCCCGACCGCCGGTGGGATCGCGATCTTCGTCGGCCTCGCGGTGGGCCTCGCCCTGTCTCGCGTCCTCCCGTTCCTGTCCGGCCTGCACGAGACGACGTCTGATCCCGATGCTGCGATCGTGGCGGGACTGGTGATCCTGGGGGTGGGCCTGCTCGACGACACGCGGGGGGTCTCCGTCCTGGGCAAGCTTGCAGGCCAGATCCTTGGGGCGGGCCTGCTGGTGCTGTTCGGCGTTCAGCTCCTGTATTTCTATTTCCCCGGACAGGGCATCCTCGTGCTGTCGCCCGACCTCGCAGTGCCGCTTACGGTGTTGTGGGTGGTGGCCATGATGAACGCGGTGAATCTGATCGACGGGCTCGACGGCCTGGCTGCGGGGATGGTGGCGATCGCCGCGGTCGCGTTCTTCGTCTACATGTACCGGACGGACGGCGGCGCGGACCCCTCGACCGCCGCATTGATCTCGGCGGTCGTCGGGGGCTCTGCGCTCGGCTTCCTCCCATGGAACTTCCATCCGGCCAAGATCTTCATGGGGGACTCGGGGGCGATGCTGCTCGGGCTGATGCTGGGGGTGGCCACCATCTCCGGCGTGGGCCGCAATGCGAATGGGCCCAGCCGAGGGGACCTCGCCGCGCTGGCAATCCCCATCGCCGTCCCGTTGCTGGTGCTGGCCGTCCCGTTCCTCGACGTGTTGCTCGCGATCATCCGGCGCATGCGGAAGGGGCTCGGCATCACCCACGCTGACAAACAGCACATCCACCACCGCCTACTCGACATCGGGCATTCCCACCGCGAGGCGGTGCTGCTCATGTACGTCTGGAGTGCGCTCATCTCGATATGCGCGCTGGCAGTGGCCTTCATCAACGGACGGTTGGTCGTCGGCGGGATCGTGATCGTGGCCGTCACGGCCGCCGCGGTGTTGCCCAGGTTGATCCGCGACCGAGCCCCAAGGGGAAGCGACCCCCGACGCCAGCCACGGCGGAACGGGTGGGCGGCACGCAGGGCCAGCCGGCACGCGGCTGCCCGGACGGTCCGGGGGACCAAGGCCCCCGAGGCCGAACGGCGCGGGTAAGGGGGGTTCGTGACCCGGGTCCACCGGCCGGGGGAACCGCCCTACGGCCGGGGAGGGACGTTCGCGCAGCTTCCATTGGTCCTGGAGGCCCAGGACCTGCCCGGGGCCGACGTTGCGATCCTGGGAGCCCCGACCGACGAGCTGGTTACGAACCGCCCCGGGGCAAGGTTGGGGCCCCAGGCCATCAGGAACGCCGACTACCTGTGGGGAAGCTCGCGGCCGAACATGGACGTCGGGGTGGACCCCTTCGAGATCCTGACGGTAGTGGACGACGGCGACGTCGAGGTCGTCCCGGGGTACCCCGAACTGAGCCATCGGGCCATCCGAGAGTCGGTCGCGGCGATCGTCGGCGCTGGGGTGGTGCCGATCGTCCTGGGAGGCGATCACTCCATCGCCCATCCCGACGTTGGCCCGGTCGCCGAGCGGTTGCACCCCGAGCCACTGGGGCTCATCCACTTCGACGCGCATGCCGACGATGCCTACGAGGAGCCCCGGTTGAGCCATGGGACCCCACTGCGCCTGCTCGTCGAAGAGGGTTCGCTCCGCGGCGAGCACGTGGTTCAGGCCGGGCTCCGAGGGTACTGGCCGCCCCCATCGGATTTCGAATGGGCCCGCTCGGAGGGATTCCGATGGTTCCTGATGGACGACATCCACGCTCGTGGCATCGAGCCGATCGTGGACGAGCTCCTGCAGCACCTGGGGGGCCTGCCGCACGTATTCCTCTCTGTGGACATCGACGTCTGCGACCCGGCGTTCGCTCCGGGGACCGGAACGCCCGAGCCCGGCGGCCTCCATGCCCGCGAGCTCCTCCGGGCCGTGCGACGCATCGCCTCCTCCGTCCCCCTGGCCGGCATCGAGGTGGTCGAGGTCTCGCCGCCGTTCGACCCCGCCGGGATCACGGCCCTGCTGGCCCATCGGGTCGTGCTGGAGGTCCTGTCCGGGATGGCCCTTCGACGGTCGGGAGGACCGGTCCGGCCGGAGCGCCCCTAGGTCGGCCCGGGGCGCGCCGAGTCTGCTTGGAGTGATAATGGCGAGCCACCTGGGGCATAATCGCAGCCCCGGGGCGACTGCGAGAGGGGAGCGAGATGCCCGAGGTCGACATTCGCCTCGATCGCGTCACCAAGGCCTTTGGCGACACGATCGCGGTGGACGATCTCTCCCTCGATATCGAGGAGGGCGAGTTCTTCAGCATGCTCGGGCCGTCGGGGTGCGGGAAGACCACGACGCTCCGGATGATCGGCGGTTTCGACGACCCCACCCGGGGAACGATCTACCTGGGCGGCCGCGACGTCACGGACCTGCCGCCTTACCGGCGCGACGTCAACACGGTGTTCCAGTCCTACGCCCTGTTTCCCCACTTCGATGTGTTCGAGAACGTGGCCTTTGGCCTTCGCCGCCGAAAGGTGGACAGGTCCGAGATCGAGCGTCGGGTGAGGGAATCGCTCGAGCTCGTGGACCTGGTTGGCTTCGACCGCCGCAAGCCTGGCCAGATGTCCGGGGGCCAGCAGCAGCGGGTGGCCCTGGCCCGCGCGTTGGTCAACCGGCCGAAGGTGCTCCTCCTCGATGAGCCCCTGGGTGCACTGGACCTCAAGCTCCGCAAGCAGATGCAGCTCGAGCTGAAGCGGATCCAGATGGATGTCGGCATCACCTTCATCTACGTCACGCACGACCAGGAAGAGGCCATGACCATGTCGAACCGACTGGCCGTCATGCGGCATGGCAAGGCCGAGCAGATCGGGCCTCCGGAAGACGTCTATGAGAACCCGCAGACCGAGTTCGTCGCGAGCTTCCTCGGTGCTTCGAACCTCCTCGATGGAGAGCTCAAGGAACAGAGGAACGGCACCTCGACCGTCCTGTTGAGCGGGGGCGACGCCGTCAACCTGCCCACCGAACGAGCTCCGTTCGGATCCGGCGCCTCGGTGAAGGTGGGCGTCAGGCCGGAGAAGATCACGATCGAACCCGAGAAGGATGGGACGTCCGCCCCCGGACTGAACACCGTCAGCGGCCTGCTCCGGATGTCCACCTACATCGGGGTGAGCCACCAGTACAAGGTGGAGGGCCCTGGCGGAGCGACGCTGACCGTCTGGGTCCAGAACCTGGGGGCCAGCCCGGTGCCGCACCCGGGTGAGCGCGTCCGCCTGTCGTGGCAGCCCGAGCACACGTTCGCGGTCTTGCCGCAGGAGGATCTCGAACTCGAGGAGGGAGAGGAAGCATGAACGAGGGAACGGACCGCCCACATCCGGACGAAGCGCTCATGGAGGCGATGATGCGCGCCCGATTGACCCGGAGGGGCCTCCTGAAGGGGGCCGGAAGGGGAGCGGCCGCGCTCGGGCTGGGGGCCTTCCTCGCCGGATGCGCGAGTGGCGAGAGCTCAGGGGCCGGCGTCGACCCCAAGCAGATCTTCGGCGGCCAGCCCGGGGACAAGATCAACTTCGCCAACTGGCCCCTGTACATCGACTATACGAAGGACAAGGACGGCAACCGCTACATCCCGTCCCTCCGGGATTTCACCAAGCAGACCGGGATGGAGGTCAACTTCCAGGAAGCGATCCAGAGCAATCCCGAGTTCTTCGGCAAGCTCCAACCGCAGCTGCAGGCCGGCCAGGACACCGGCTGGGACATCATCGTCATCACGAATGGCCGGTACTTCACGGCATTGGTCGAGAACGAGTGGGTCTACCCGCTGGACCCGACCAAGCACCCGAACTTCGACCAGCACGCCGCGAAGTGGGCCAAGGACCCCACGTACGACCCCAACAACGAGCACTCCATGGCCTGGCAGTCGGGGTTCACGGGGCTCGGGGTGAACAGCAAGCTGGTCAAGGGCCCCGTCACCAAGCTCGACGACCTGGCCAACCCGGACAAGGTTGGGACGGGCCTCGTCGGCATGTTGAAGGAGGACATGCCGGACTTCGTCATGATCAACCTGGGCATCGACCCGACGACCTCGGGACCGGATGAGTGGAAGGAAGCGGCCGACTGGATGCTCAAGCAGCGGGACGCCGGCGTGATCCGTCAGTACTACGACCAGGGGTACATCGACGACCTCACCGCCGGCAATCTGTCGGCCACGATGGCCTGGTCGGGAGACGTTCTGTATTACAGGACGTGGGCGGGCTACGACAACCTGGACTGGAACTTCCCGGAGGGTGGCGCGCTGCATTGGGTGGACAACATGCTGGTGCCGGTGGAGGCTGCCAACCCGGCTGGCGCCATTCAGCTGATGGACTACTACTACCAGCCCAGGGTGGCCGCGGATGTCACCGAGTGGGTCCTGTACCTTTCCCCGGTCCCCGACACGCAAGACGTGATCCTCAAGGATGCCAAGGCCGCCGAGGCGCAGAACTACAAGGGGTATGCGAACAAGCTCTTCGCAACCGCGGAGAACCCGTTCATGTATCCGGACGACTCACTCCTTGGCAGGACATCCTACGGGCGCGAGCTGAAGACCGACGACGAGCGGGAGGAGTGGGACGCCATCTTCCTCCCCATCTCCCAGGGCTGACCGGGCGTATGCCGGAGGGATGACCGAGGGGGGCGTGGTCCAGGAGACGACGATCGAGCCGGGCGGAGCCGAGCGAGGGCTCCAGACACGCCGGCGACTCGTCCCCTATTACCTGCTGGGCCCGGCTGGGGCCTGGTTGCTCCTCTTCCTGTTCCTGCCAATGCTGCTGCTGGCGTACACGTCGCTCCAGTCCGGCGGGATCCTGTCCGGGGGCTTCCGGTTCACATGGGAATTCTCGAACTACGCCGACGGCATCCAGCAGTATCAGAAGTTCTTCATCCGGTCCGTGGAGTACTCGCTGATCGTCACCTTCGTGGCGCTGGTGTTGGCCTATCCCATGACGTACTGGATCGCCTTCTACGGCGGGCGGTGGAAGTCCTCGCTCCTGCTCCTGATCCTGATCCCGTTCTTCGTGTCATTCGTCATCCGGACGATCCAGTGGAAGTTCATCCTCGGCGACAGCGGATTCATCCTGGGGCCATTGAAGAACCTCGGGGTCATGCCCGACTCCTTCCACGTTCTAGCAACGCCCTTCGCGGTGGTCGCGGGGATCACGTACAACTTCATCCCGTTCACCGCGCTGCCTCTGTACGTGGCCCTCGAGCGGATCGACAAGCGCCTGGTGGAGGCGGCGAAGGACCTGTACTCCAGCAGATGGCAGGCCTTCCGCCACGTCGTCTGGCCGCTGTCCCTGCCCGGGGTGTTCGCCGCGTTCCTCCTCACCTTCGTCCCGGCGACCGGGGACTACGTGAACGCGGCGGTCCTCGGCGGGCCGGGCACGACGATGATCGGCAACATCATCCAGGACAAGTTCCTGACGCAGAACGACTATCCGGAGGCCGCGGCGCTCTCGGTGATCCTCATGTTGGGGATGCTCGTGCTGGCCAGCCTGTACGCGAGGATCCTGGGGACCGAGGACTCGACGATCGCCGCGGCAGCGGGAGGGGCCGCATGAGCGCCATCGCCACCGAGCCACGGGAGGTGGCTACCCAGGAGCTCGCGCCGATCAACGCTCCCCGCAAGCGTTGGACCAGGTTCCTCCTCCCCACCTACACGTGGCTGATGATCCTGTACCTGACCAGCCCGGTCTTCGTGATGATCCTGTACGGGTTCAACGCGATCCCGGGCGACCGGCAGACCCCCAGGTTCTGGGGATTCACGCTCCAGTGGTATCGGGACCTCTTCGGGGTGGCCGGACTCACCAGCGCCCTGAAGAACTCGCTCGTCGTGGCGCCCGTGAGCGCGATCGTGGCCACGATGCTTGGCACGCTCCTCGGACTGGCCCTGGGACGCTACTGGTTCCGCGGACGGGCTCCCGTGAACTTCCTGATCTTCCTGGCCATCGCGGTGCCCGAGATCGTCCTCGGCTCCTCGCTGCTGTCGATGTTCGTCTTGGCCAACAGCCGGATAGCGTTCTTCGGTGATGTGCTCCCCTTGGGCCTACGGACGATCCTCGTGTCACACATCGGCTTCTCCATCCCGTTCGTGGCGGTGACCGTGCGGGCCCGGGTCCAGGGACTAGACCGGTCCCTGGAGGACGCGGCCCAGGATCTGTTCGCCAACCCCGTGACGGCCTTCTACAAGATCACGCTGCCGCTCATCGCGCCGGCCATTCTGGCCGGGTTCTTGCTTGCGTTCGTCCTGTCCCTCGACGACTTCGTCATCACCAACTTCGTGTCGGGACAGACCCAGACCTTCCCCATCTGGGTGTTCGGGGCGACCCGCATCGGTCTCCCCCCACAGGTGAACGTGATGGGGACCCTGCTGTTCGGGGCGGGGCTGCTCGCCGCCGTCGCTAACGTGGTGGTGCAGCGCCGGCGGGCCTGAGGAGGGGTTCGCCCGCGTCGGGGCACGAAGGGCGATCGCCGGGCCGTGACTTCGTGAAATCGTTCACAAGCTTGGCGCGCGATCTACATCTAGCTGCGAAAACGCGTGTCGAGTCGCACGGAAACGACCCCCGATATACTCTGCCGGCCATGGCCGGCCCCGGCAACGAGAACCCGTGGGCAGGCCTGGGGATCGGGTGGGCGATCATCTCCACGCTGATCGCGGGGATGCTCGTGGGGGGTGGTCTCGGCTATCTGGTGGATTGGTTGGTCGGCACATCCCGACACGTCTTCATGGGGATCGGGATCGTGGTGGGCGCCGCCGGAGGGATCTACATCGTGTACCTGAGGTTCGGCAGGGGCGACAGTTGAGCGGCCCTGAACCGGAGCGACAGTTGATCCGGCGAGTTGCGCCGTTCATCCCTCCGGCTGCGGGGCTGGGGCTCGTCGGGGGCGCCGCAGTCGCAGACTGGGATGCAGGATGGTCGGCCGCGATCGGGGTATCGGTCGTCGCGGCCAACTTCCTCGCGGCGGGGCTCTCGTTCACCTGGGCGGCGAGGATCTCGTCGATGGCGCTCGCCGCTGTCGGCGTCGCCGGATTCTTCCTGCGCATGCTCACGATCCTCGTGCTCCTGATCGCCCTCAATGGGCTCGACTGGTTCTCACCGGTCGCGTTTGCCGCCGCCGCCGTCCCCGCGACGGTCGTGCTGCTCGCGTTCGAGATGAAGGCGCTGTCTGGTCGCATGCAGCCCGAGCTGTGGTCGATCGGGAAGGGTTCTGGGTGACTCTCGGCCTCCTCGCTGCCGAGTTCGAGGCTCCGAGCACCAAGGATTTCGTCTTCGGGTGCTGGGGCGGTAGCTTGTCCGTTTTCGGATTCACCCTCTGCGCGAACTTCATCACTCTCCTGATCGTCTTGACCCTCCTCCTCGTCATCGCGCTGTTCTATTTCGCGTTTCGCAAGCCCACCATCGTGCCCGGGAGGCTCCAGGCCGTCGTGGAGCTCGGCATCCAGTTCGTCCGGGAGCAGATCGCGATCCCGATGCTCGGGAACGATGCCGATCGGTTCCTCCCTCTCCTTGCTTCGTTCTTCTTCTACATCTTGTTCGCAAACTTCTTCGAGGTGATCCCCGGATTCAACTTCGCTCCCACCAGCCGGGTCGCCATCCCACTCTTCCTGGCGGTCATCTCGTGGGTCACGTACAACGGGGCCGGCATCGCCAGGCACGGTTTCTTCGGGTACTTGCGCCACACGTGCATCATCGCTCAGGCGCCGGCGTGGCTGCGGTACTCATTGCTCATGGTGATCGAGTTCGTATCGAACATCGTCGTGCGACCGATCACCCTCACTGTCCGACTTACCGCCAATTTCCTGGCGGGGCACTTCCTGCTGGCGATCTTCTTTCTCGGGACCGTCTTCTTCCTCGAGAACGGCCCAAAGACATGGATCTTCGCCGGATTGGCCTTCCCTCTCTCCGTGGTCCTCGTCGGCTTCGAGATCTTCGTTGCGATCCTGCAGGCGTTCATCTTCGCGATCCTCAGCGCCTCCTATATCGGGCAGGCACTGGCTGAGGAGCACTAGCCAAGGAGGCTTGGATGTTCCATCTGGTCGCTGAGGTCACTGGGAACCTCGACGCGTTGAAGACCGTGGGGCGAGGTCTGGTGATCGGGCTCGC
Source organism: Actinomycetota bacterium (assembly GCA_044869895.1). Classification (GTDB taxonomy): domain Bacteria; phylum Actinomycetota; class UBA4738; order UBA4738; family HRBIN12; genus AC-69. Next base: position 36,741 of record JBIOXZ010000155.1, read on the forward strand.
GGCGATCGGTCCCGGCATCGGGCTCGGCATCTTGATCGGCAAATCGGTCGAGGCAATGGCGCGCCAGCCAGAGTACGCAGGACAGGTAAGGACAACCATGTTCATCGGCATCGGCCTGATCGAGGCGCTCGCGCTCTTCGGCATCGCGTTCTCGTTCATCATCTGAAGAGGAGGATGCTCGTGCATGCGCTCATCGCAGGGGTTCTGCTCCAGGCGGAGGCCGAGGTCAGCGATAAGAAGGACCTGTACCCGCACGCCACCGAGCTGATCGTCGGAGCGATCGCGTTCGCCGTTCTGTTCGTGTTCATGTGGAGATGGGTGCTGCCCCGTGTGGGCAAACTCCTCGACGAGCGCCGCCAGAAGATCCAGGGCGAGCTGGAACGGGCCGAAGCCACTCGGAGGGAGGCGGACGCCGAGCTGGCCCGGTACCGCGAGCAATTGGCGAACGCGCGCGAGGAGGCGAACCGGATCATCGAGGAGGGGCGCAAGACGGCCGAGCAACTGCGCACCGACCTTCAGGCCAAGGCGGAGCAGGAGGCCGGCGCCACCGTGGCTCGAGCTACCGAGGAGATCCGGGCGGAACGGGACCGCGTGCTGCGGGAGCTCTCGACCCAGGTCGGCTATATCGCGGTGGAGCTGGCCGAACGGGTTGTGGAGAAGGAGCTCGACAAGACGACCCAGCAGAAGCTGGTCGACCAGTTCATCGAGCAGGTCTCGGGATCGGGGAACGGGAAGCCGTAGTGCCCACCAAGGACGAGATCGTGAGCGGCTACGCCCAGGCCCTGCTCGCGGTGGCCGAGGCGGAGGACGACCTGGGGACCGTGGAGGACGAGCTGTTCGCCTTCGCCAAGGCGGTCGAACGCGACGGGCGACTCAGCGAGGCGCTCACCGACCCCGCGCTCCCGGCAGAGAACAAGCGGGCCTTGGTGGATGAGCTGCTGGGCGACCGGGCGAACCCTCACACCGGCAGCATCCTGGGGTTCCTGATCGAGCAAGGCAGGGCCAGGGAGCTCGGCCGCATCGTGGAGGGCCTGGCCGAGCTGGCCGCGGAGCGGCGCAGGCACATAGTCGCCGAGGTGCGTTCGGCCCTCCCGCTGACCTTGGAGCGACGGAAGAAGCTGGCCGATGCCCTCTCCAAGGCTACTGGCAAGAACGTTGAGATCAAGGTGGTGATCGATCCCTCGGTGATCGGCGGGATCCTTGCCCGGGTGGGCGACGAGGTGTTCGACGGGACCGTCCGGACCCGTCTCGAAGACGCACGGGAACGGTTGGGGAGCGTGTGAGGCCATGGCTGAGCTGACCTTCGACCCGCAAACGATCGCGGAGGCCATTCGCAAGTCGGTGGAGTCCTACAAGCCCTCGATCGAGCGAGAGGAGGTCGGCCGCGTTCACGAGGCGGGAGCCGGCATCGCCGTCGTCCTGGGGCTGCCTCGGACGATGGCCAACGAGCTGCTCGAGTTCCCCGGCGGCAAGCTCGGCCTGGCGTCGAACCTGGACGAGGACCGGATCGGCTGCGTCATCCTGGACGAGGAGTTCGCCGACATCGAGGAGGGAGACCCGGTCAAGCGGACCGGCCGCATCCTGTCTGCCCCGGTCGGGGACGCCCTGCTCGGCCGGGTGGTCGACCCCCTGGGGCGGCCCCTCGACGGCAAGGGTCAGGTGGCCTCGCAGACCACCCGACCCCTGGAGGTGCAGGCGCCGTCGGTGGTCTCGCGACAGCCGGTGAAGGAGCCCCTCCAGACCGGGATCAAGTCGATCGACGCCATGACGCCGATCGGCCGTGGCCAGCGCGAGCTGATCATCGGGGACCGACAGACCGGCAAGACCGCCATCGTCGTCGACACGATCATCAACCAGCACGAGCTGTGGGGCACCGACCGCCAGGTGAAGTGCATCTACGTGGCTGTGGGACAGAAGGGCTCGACGGTCCGAGAGGTGGTCGAGGCGCTCGACGAGCACGGGGCGATGGCCTACACGGTGGTGGTCAACGCTCCGGCCGCCTATCCGGCCTCGTTCAAGTACATCGCGCCGTACGCGGGCTCGGCCATCGGGCAGCACTGGATGTACGAGGGAGAGCACGCCCTCGTGGTGTTCGACGACCTGTCAAAGCAGGCGGAGGCATACCGCGAGATCTCCCTCTTGCTCCGCCGCCCGGCCGGCCGGGAGGCCTACCCGGGCGACGTCTTCTACCTGCACTCCCGGCTCCTCGAGCGGTGCGCCAAGCTCTCCGACGAGCTGGGGGGTGGCTCGCTCACGGGCCTTCCCATCGTGGAGACCAAGGGCAACGACATCTCCGCCTACATCCCGACCAACGTCATCTCCATCACCGACG
>JBIOXZ010000156.1:0-6671 GCA_044869895.1 Actinomycetota bacterium
TTCCCGGAGGCGATCCGCTGGGCCAGCTCCTCCCGGATCGAGGACCACAGCCCCCTGCCCTCTCTCGTCCTCACAACCCCGAACCCTATCCCAAAGGGATCCTATTTGTCAGACAAACCCCTTTCGCCTCTGGTCGAACGGCCGCTTGACGGGCGAAACCGGCCAGCATAGGCTCGGCCCGGTCCGGTGTTGGTCAGACAAAGGCCGCCCGGCCGATTCTCCTCGTGCTGTCGGAAGGGGGGGCTGATGGAGGAGAAGCCAAAGGTAGAGAAGGTCGGCGTCGTTGAGTACGAGCACGTCGGCCGGCAGTACATGGAGCACCGGGCGCTGGACCGGCGCGCGGGCGTGGCCCTGATCTGGGGACTCGGAGTGGGCTACGTCATCTCCGGAGAGTACTTCTCCTGGAACTTCGGGTTCGCGAACGGCGGCTTCGGCGGCATGCTCATCGCCACCTTCCTGGCCATCGCCATGTATGTGTGCATGGTCTACAGCATCTCGGAGATGGCCACCGCGTTCCCGGTCACCGGAGGGCCCTACGCGTTCGCCAGGCGGACGATGGGCGTCTGGGGCGGGTTCGCCACCGGCATCGGCGCGATCCTGGAGTACGTGTTCGCGACGTCGGCGATCTCCGTCGTCATCGGGATCCTCGTCTCGGACCTGTTCAACATCGATACGAACATCCTGGGCCTGCGGCCGATCGAGTGGATCGCCGTCCTGACCTACGCGATCTTCGTGGCCATCAACCTCCTGGGCGTGCAGGCCACGCTAGTGTCGGTGTTCGCCATCACGGTCGCATCGGTCGTAGTCCTGCTCGCGTGGGGCGTCGTGCTCCTGGCGGGCGGGCACTGGGACGCGGCAAACCTCACGAACATCGCGCCCGAGGCGGGCAACAGCACGTTCCTGCCCTTCGGCGCGTCGGGGATCCTGACGGCGTTGCCCTTCGCCTTCTGGTTCTACCTGGCCATCGAGGGCGTGCCCCTCGCATCGGAGGAGGTCCGGGATCCGGCGCGCGACCTGCCGAGGGGTTCGATCCTCGCCATGTGGTCGCTGGTGTTCTTCTCAGCAGTGGCGTTCTTCGTGGGCGGTGGGGTCCTGGGCGCCCAAGGTCTGTCCGGAGCCGGGGCTCCGATCTCGGAAACCGTGGCAGCCGCCCACGGAGGCGAGAACTGGTTCTGGTGGGTCGTCTCGGTGGTCGGAATCACGGGATTCGTCGCGTCGTTCCACTCCATCATCTTCGCGTTCAGCCGGATCATCTACGCGCTGTCCCGGGCGGGGTATCTGCCCCGATTCCTGTCGCTCACCGGCGCGCGCAAGACCCCGTACCTGGCCCTGATCATTCCGGCGATCCTGGGACTGGTCACGGTGATCGTGTACATCCGCACTGATCCGGCCGATGATCCCGCGAACGCCCTGGCCGTCATCACCGAGATGTCGGTGTTCGGCGCGCTGACCACCTACGTGCTGATGATGCTGGCGTTCGTCATCCTCAGGCAGAAGGAGCCGAACGTCCAACGGCCCTATCGCAGCCCGGTCGGCGTGCTCGGCGCGGTCGTCGCCCTGGCGATCGCGGTCGTTGCCGGCTTCGCCCAGATCTACTACGAGGGCAAGGTCGCGGGGGCGAGGCAGGGCGTGCTCGCGGTCATCGGCGTGCTGGTGGTCGGATTCGTCTACTTCTGGCTGTACAGCCGGCACCGGCTGGTAGCCGAGGCGCCCGAGGAGGAGTTCGCCCTCATCGAGCGTGCAGAGGCGGAGCTGGACACGCCGGTGTGACGCGAGCTCATCGAGTAGAAGCGTTCCATGACCGAAGGGGGGCGGCGGGCCGCAAGCGGTCCGCCGCCCTTCGCTTCCCACGGGACGCTAGCCCTCACCTCAACCGATGCGGTTCAGTACAGGAACCTGAGAAGGAGGCGGCACCATGGAGCGAGGCAACCTCAGCGTCAAGGACTTGGAGAAGCTCGTCGACGAGGGCGAGATTGACACCGTCCTGTGCATGTTCACCGACCTCCAGGGCCGGTACATGGGTAAGCGCATCCTGCCGCACTTCTTCCTCGAGGAGGTGCTCGCAGACGAGGGGCTCCACGCCTGCCTGTACCTGCTGGCGATCGATATGGAGATGGAGCCGCTCCCCGGATACAGCTACGCGAGCTGGGAGACGGGCTACGGCGACTTCAAGCTGATCCCCGACCTCACGACGCTCCGTCTCGTCCCCTGGATCTCCAAGACCGCGATGGTCATCTGCGACATCGCGGACGAGGAAACCGATGAGCCGGTCGAGGTGGCGCCCCGCCAGATCCTTCGGCGCCAGGTGGAGAAGGCGAAGCAGGCAGGCTACACGGTGATGGGTGGCTCAGAGCTCGAGTTCTACCTGTTCAAGGAGTCCTTCGACGATGCCGCAGACAAGCGGTACCAGGACATGCACCCCACCTCGACGTACATCATGGACTACCACATGCTCCAGACCACCAAGGACGAGTGGCTGATCCGCCAGATCCGGAACGGCATGGTCGACGCAGGCGTCCCCGTCGAGTTCTCCAAGGGTGAGTTCGGGAAGGGCCAGCACGAGATCAACCTGGTGTACGCGGACGCATTGGAGACGGCCGATCGCCACGCGCTCTACAAGCACGGGGCGAAGGAGATCGCCGCGCTGAACAACGCGGCCCTGACGTTCATGGCGAAGTGGACGATGGCCGAGGCCGGGTCGTCCTGCCACGTGCACTCCAGCCTGTGGACCGAGGACGGATCCGAGTCGCTCATGTGGGACGAGGCGGACCCCCACCACATGTCGGAGACGTTCCGGTACTACCTGGGCGGCCAGATGTCGACGGCTCGGGAGATGGCCTGGATGTTCGCGCCGTTCGTCAACTCCTACAAGCGATACCAGCTGGGATCGTGGGCGCCGACCGCCATCGTCTGGAGCCACGACAACCGGACCTGCGGGTTCCGGGTGGTGGGGCATCGGAGGGGCAATCGTGTGGAGAACCGGATCCCCGGCGCCGACGTGAACCCCTACCTGGCGTACGCGGCTACGATCGCCGCGGGGCTGCACGGCATACGCAACAAGCTCGAGTGTCCCCCGATATTCGAGGGCAATGCCTACGAGGCCAAGGACGTGCCCAGGGTCCCATCGTCACTGCACGAGGCGATCGACGCCTTCGACACGAGCGAGGTGGCCCGGGAGGCGTTCGGGGACTTCGTCTTCGAGCACCTGCTGAATACGGCCCGGCAGGAGCAGGTCATCTTCGACAACACCGTGGTGACCGACTGGGAGTTGACCCGGTACTTCGAGCGCGGCTGAGCATTCGAGGAGCGGGGAGCAGCCCCAAGGCTGCCGGTACACTCGGAGCCATGAAGCCGCTGGTCCTCGTACGGAACGACGGGTTCGAGACGTACGGCGTGGCCGTGCCGGCGCTTCGGTCCGCGGGCGCCGAGCTCCTGCTCATCGACGCGTTCGAGGGACAGCCGCTCCCGGAGCTCTCGGAGGTCGGCGGTGTGGTGATGCTCGGGGGAACGGTCAACGCCGACCAGGTCGATCGGTATCCGTTCCTGCTCGAGGATCGCGCGCTCACGCGAGAGGCGGTGGACAAGGGCGTCCCGTATCTCGGCGTCTGTCTCGGCGCGCAGATCCTGGCCCGGGCACTCGATCGCCCGGTGATGAAGGCTGCGCGCCGCGAGCTGGGATTCCAGCCCGTCCATCCCACGGAGGCCGCAGCGGACGACGCCCTCCTCTCGGCGTTCTCGGACGGCGACCGAGTGTTCCAATGGCACCAGGACACCTTCGAACTGCCGGAGGACGCCGCGCTCCTGGCAACCGGCGACGAGGTGCCTCACCAGGCCTTCCGGGTCGGCGATCTGGCCTGGGGGATCCAGTTCCACTTCGAGATCGACGGCGCCGAGCTCGAAGAGTGGCTGGACGAGGCCGACTCGCTCATGGACCTCGAGGCCACGTGGGGGAAGTCCTCCGAGGACATCCGCCTGGAGGCCAAGGAACACATGGCAGACCACGAGCAGCGGGGCCGTGAGGTCTTCCGTCGCTTCGCCGACGTCGTCCGACGGACGGCGCGGTAGCGGCGAAGGCCGATGGACATCCCTCAGGTCGCGGTGGTCGCTTACCATCTCCGGCCCGGCCGTGTCTCGTTCTGGAAGGTCGGCGGCTACGGCGTCCCCGAGAACTACATCGATGCCATCCGAAGGGCGGGCGGGCGTCCGGCGCTCCTCCTGCCCGGGGACGACACCCCGGTCGAGGAGATGCTCGAGCCCTTCGACGCCCTGCTCCTGGTGGGTGGAGGAGACGTCGAGCCGTCCCGATACGGCCGAGAACCGCACGCCGAGGCGTACGGTCTCGAACCCGATCGCGACAGATTGGAGATCGCGCTCCTGCGAGACGCCGACCGGAGGGGGATGCCGACGCTTGCCATCTGCCGAGGCATGCAGGTGATGAACGTGGCGTTCGGGGGGACGTTGATCCAGCACCTCCCCGACCATCCCGAGTACGTGGAGCACGGCACCCCGAGCGGCCGTGATCTGGCTCGACACGATGTGAAGCTCGCCCCGGGCAGCCTGATCTCGGAGGCAGCCGGGGCGGAGGTGCTGTCCTGCTCGACCCATCACCATCAGGGGGTGGACGGCGTGGGCGACGGCGTCTCCGCCACCGGCTGGTCCGAGGACGCGTTGGTCGAGGCCGTGGAGCGCGAAGGGGGATGGATGCTCGGCGTCCAGTGGCACCCGGAGGACGACGCCCAGCGCGACCCCGCGCACCAGGCGGTGTTCGACGCGCTGATCACCCGGGCGGCGCGAGCATGAGCGAGCTCCGGATCGTGCGGGCCGAGGGCGACCCCGCGCAACGGGGTCAACGGATCGGCCGTGAGCTTCGCGACCTGGTGAACGAATCGATCGACTACTACGGACGGTACATGTCCCGCCGTGGGGTATCGTCGCACGAGCTTCAAGAGCTGCTCACGCCATACCTCGCGTGGGCCGAGTCCAGCTTCCCCCAGTTCATGGCCATCCTGAAGGGGATGTCGGCTGGGGCGACCGTCCCGTTCCTGGAACTGTTCGCCGTAAATGCGTTCGAGGAGCTCGAGCCGCTCCTTGAGGCACCCGAAGGGGGCACACTGTTCCTCCGGCGCAAGGAGGGGGGCTTTCCGCCGAAGGAGCCAGAGGAACCGAGGCCGGCCAAGCCGCCCAGGGTCGAGCGGTGCTCCAGCTTCGCCGTCACCTCGCCGGGGGTCACCCTCCTCGGGCACAACGAGCAGTGGCTGGCGGGCGATCTCGGAAACGTCGCGGTGGTGATCGACGTTCCCGACGACGGCTCCGTGCCCGTCGTGTCCCCGACGATCGTGTCCTGCCTCCCGGCGGTGGGCGTGAACGGCCACGGCGTGGCCCAGGGGATCGGCTCGTTGACTGCCGTGGACGACCAGGTCGGAGTGCCGCGCGTCCTCGTCTCCCGGCACTCGCTGGAGGCGGCCGACCGCGACGACGCCATCAGGCGAGCCGGGACGGCATCGCGCGCGGGCGGCTACGGCCACGTGATGGCGTTCCGAGGAGACGGCTCGATCACGATCGAGACCACGGGGAACGAGCTCGCGGTCCTCGACGGTCTCGGCGCCCACACCAACCACTACCTCGACCCACGGCTGGCCTCCCTGGGGGTCGAGCCCTCCGAAGGCAGCAGGTCCCGCCTGGCTCGCCTGGACCAGCTGCTGGCCGAGCACCGCCCACAGACCCCGGACGCCGTCATGGACGTCCTCCGCGATCACGGTCCCGGGTCCGAAGCCGTCTGCCTGCACCCGGATCCGGCCGAGGGCGACGAGGCCTCGGCCGTGATGTTCTCCATGGTGGCCGACCTGGAGGCCTCGCGGATGTGGGTCGCCCCGGGGAACCCGTGTCGGAACGACTACGTGGAGATCGACCTGACGGGCTTGGCGTGACGAGACGGGGATCTCGGTGACCTGGACGACGCCGCTCCTCTACGAGCGACTGACCTGGCCCGAGGTCCGGCGGGCGGCGGCCGAGGACCGGGTGTGCCTGATCCCGGCCGGCACGCTCGAGGACCACGGGCCGCACCTGCCCCTCGACGCCGACACCCGCATCGCCACCGAGATCTGCGGGCGGGCCGCGGCGGAGATCCCGGAACAGGTCCTGCTGCTGCCGCCGATCATCCATGGGTACACGCCGCATCACATGGAGTTCCCGGGCCCCATCACGATCGGATGGGACACGTTCGTCCGGTACTGCACCGACATCGGAACCTCGCTGGCGCGACACGGGTTCAAGCGGATCCTGTACCTGAACGGCCACGGCTCGAACATCCCGCTCGTGGAGATGGCCGCTCGGTTGGTCGCGTTGGAGCATCCCGATGTGCTGGCGGCGGCGGCCTTCTACCTCACCAGCGAGGAGGCCATGAGGGTCATCGATGAGGTCCGGGAATCCCAGCCCGGAGGCATGGGCCATGCGTGCGAGCTCGAGACCTCGATCTACCTCCACCTGGACCCCGGAGCCGTCGACATGGACAAGGCCGTCGACGAGAACTCGTTCCCGGAAGGCCAACACGCCTGGATGGACTGGTCCGACGGGCCGCTCAAGCTCATGCCGTGGTGGAACGCGATCAGCCACACGGGGGTCCACGGTGACGCGACGAAGGCGACCGCAGAGAAGGGCAAGACGCTGTTCGA
>JBIOXZ010000157.1:0-17018 GCA_044869895.1 Actinomycetota bacterium
GTCGTCCTCCCCCACGAGCTCCCAGGTCGCCCCCGGACGAACCAGGATGCCCCGGTCCATCAGCATTCGGATGAACTCTTCCGCGTAGAGCGGGTTCCCGCCCGCGCGCGCGATCAACGCCGCCTGGGTCTCTGCCGGCAGGACGGCTTGGTCGAGGAGCGCGGCGATGAGCCGCGCGGTCTCATCCGGCGACAACGGCGAGAGCGACACGGCGGTGTGATTCCTCTTCCCGCCGCCCCACTCTGGCTGGCGATCGTAGAGCTCGGGCCGCGCGGTGCACAGGACGAGCATGGGCACGCTGCTCCCCCATTCCGACAGGTGTTCCACGAAGGCGAGCATGGCCGGGTCGGCCCAGTGCATGTCCTCGATCACCAGCACGAGAGGACCGCTGGCGGCGATGGCCTCCAGGAAGCTCCGCCATGCGGCGAAGGACTCGTCACGTTCGGTCGGTGACCCCTCGGCAGCGTCCAGCCCAACGAGGGGGCCCAGCCGAGCACGGATCCAGTCGCGTTCGATCTCGTCCTCAACGACGGACTCGACCGCATTCCAAAGCTTCTCCGCGGCATCGTCGGGGCTGTCGTTCTCCAGGATGCCGGCGTGCGACTTCACGATCTCTCCGAGCGCCCAGAACGTGATTCCCTCGCCGTAGGGAAGGCACCGGCCCTGTCGCCAGAAGATGAGGTCGGGCTCGTCGTCGATGAACCGCTGGAACTCCCACGTGAGCCGTGTCTTGCCGACGCCCGGCTCTCCCGAAAGCGTCACGAGTTGCGGGTTCTGCTCCCGCATCGCCCGGCGGAACAGGTCCTTCAGGAGCGAGAGCTCGTGCTCACGACCGATCAGGGGCGTCCTCGTCCCTTGCTCGACATCCACCCCGAACCGGCTCCGTGCTGCACCGGCGCGCCAGATCGGGATGGTCCCGTCCTTGCCTTTTACGCTGACGGGCTCGAGCTCCTCGTAGTCGATCGCCGTCCGAGTCGCCCGGTGGGTGAGCTCGCCCACGACGACTCCGCCCGCAGGGGCGAGGCCCTGGAGGCGCGAGGCGATGTTGACGACGTCGCCCGTGACGAAGCCTTCTCCGTGCTCCGGCCGGGCGCCCAGCGAGACCACAGCTTCGCCCGTGTTGACTGCCGCTCGGATGGAAAGGTCCAGACCCGGACGCTCCTCGTTCAACTCCGCGATCGCGTCGACGATGCGGAGCGAGGCGCGAACGGCGCGTTCGGCGTCGTCCTCGTGGACAACCGGGGCCCCGAACACGGCCATCACGGCGTCGCCGATGAACTTCTCGACGGTTCCCCCGAACCGTTCGATCTCTCGCTTCAGGAGGTCGTGGTAGACCCGGAGCGTCGACCGGACATCTTCGGGATCGGCACGGTCCGAACGCGCCGTGAAGCCGACCAGGTCGACGAACAGGACCGAGACGACCTTGCGCTCCTCTCCGCCCGCGGCCGGCCCTTCGCGGAGCGGTGTGCCGCAGGCCGAGCAGAACCGAGCGCGCCCGGCGTTCTCCTCACCGCAGCTCGGGCATCGCACGCTAGGAGTCTAGGACCGGAGAACCGGGCCAGCCCGAGGCGCGGTACCCGCGGGGCAACCTGGCGGATGTGCATTCCTCCGCCCATCTGTAGTAAGACACGGCCTTAACCCAAGGGAGGGGAGAGGAACGCATGGCCAGGCCGACCGTCGACCAGCTTCGCGAGCGGGTACGCGGGGACGTCATCGCCCCGGACGACGAGGCGTACGAGGAGGCCCGCAAGGTCTACAACGGCATGATCGACCGGCGGCCGGCGGCCGTGGTGCGCCCGGTGAACGCCGGCGACGTCATCGCCGCGGTGAACTTCGCTCGCGAGAGCGAGATCGATCTGGCCATCCGCGGGGGTTCGCACGGCGTACCGGGGTTCGGCACGTGTGACGGCGGCGTGGTCGTCGACCTCTCTCGGATGAAGGGAGTCCGCGTCGATCCGGCGAAGCGGACGGCCCGGGCGGAGGGCGGCGCCACGTGGGGAGACGTCAACGCCGCGACGCACGCCTTCGGGCTGGCCACGACGGGCGGGATCGTCTCCACCACCGGGGTCGGGGGCCTGACGCTCGGCGGCGGGATCGGCTACCTCGCGCGGGGCCTCGGCCTCTCCTGCGACAACTTGATCTCCGCCGACGTCGTGACCGCGGACGGCAGGCTCCAAGTGTCGAACGAGAACGTGGACGCGGATCTGTTTTGGGCGCTTCGGGGCGGCGGCGGCAACTTCGGCGTCGTGACGTCGTTCGAGTTCAAGCTGGAGCCGATCAACGACGTCTACGGCGGTCCCATGTTCTTCGAGCTGGAGGACGCCGGCGACGTCATCCGGTTCTACCGAGACTTCATCATCGACGCCCCCGAGCAGTTGGGCGGTTTCCCGGCCTTCCAGATCGCGCCGCCGCTCCCGTTCATCCCTGAGGACCGGCACGGCGAGACCTTCCTCGCGTTCGTGGCGTGCTGGGCCGGACCGCTCGATGAAGGGGAGGCCGCGCTGAAGCCGATCCACGACGTCGCGCCGATCGTTGCGGAGCACGTCGGGCCCATGCCCTACCCGGCCCTCAATGCGGCGTTCGACGCTCTGTACCCTCCCGGCCTCCAGCATTATTGGAAGGCCAACTTCGTCAGGGAGTTGACCGACGAAGCGATCGAGGCCCACCTGGCGCACGGGCCCACGGTGCCGGTGGTCAACTCGACCGTGCACATCTACTCGATCAACGGAGCCTGTCATCGCGTGGCCCCCGATGCCACGGCGTTTGCGTATCGCGACGCCACATTCGCAACCGTGATCGCCGGCATGTGGCCCGATCCCTCCGCGAACGAGGCGAACATCAAGTGGGTCCGCGACTACTACGACGCCACCGCGCCGCTCTCGGAGGAGGGCGGCTACATCAACTTCATGGCCGAGGACGACCAAAGCCGGATCAAGGCCAACTACAAGGGGAACTACGACCGCTTGGTCGACGTGAAGAGGAAGTACGACCCGGACAACCTGTTTCACCTGAACCAGAACATCAAGCCGTAGCGGCGGCGCGTTCGTTTGCCGTTCCGAAGGGGACCCAGATGACCGTGCGGGCTAGAGGCGAACGGCTATCAGCAGGACGCAGATCGCCATGAGGATGCCGGCGACCACGTTGAACTCGTACTGCGGCCTAGGCAGCGAGGATCTCCCGGAGCTCCACCTGATAGGGCGTTTCTTGTTGTAGGTCCACCGGTCCGTCTGCATCACAGCCTCCCGATCGGGGGTGCCGGATGCTAGCGCCCGGAGTAGGCCAGGTGTGGGATTTCGCCCAGACCGGCAGCCGCCGGAACCTAACGGGCCGCCTCGTACGATCCCCACAAGCGACGCAATGCGGCGGCCACCCGCTCGGGCTCGGCGGCGTGCGACGGATCCAGGTGACTGAGGCCCTCGTACAGCTCGATCGTGATGTTCGGGAACAGCTCGCCGAGCCGTTCCGCCTTTCGCTCCCAGGTCTCGTTGCTCAGGCTCCCGTAGCTGAAATAGACGGGGCGGTCGAACACCTTCAGGCGTTCGACCGGCACGTCGGCCTGGCTCAACGTCCGCACGAAAGCGGCAACGCCGGCGGGCCGATCGGCCATCCACGGGGGTGGCGGGCCCTCCCGCATCGGAGGCGGATCCACGCCCTCGCGCATCTGCGCGCGGAGGAAGGCCGGCAACTGCTGGTCGGGAGGAAGCTCGAGCATGGGCAGGAAGACTGCCTTGATCTCCCGGCGGTCCTGCGGGCTGAAGTCGGTGGCCGGCTCGTCGAGGGCGAGCGTGAGCACCCGCTCGGGGTGCACGGCGGTGAACGCGAGAGCGCACGCTCCGCCCCCCGAATGCCCGTACAGATGGAATCTGCCCAATGCGTGCTCGTCCGCCACTCGAGTGATGCCGTCGATCTCCGTGTCGAGCGAATAGCCGGACGGAGGGACGGACGGACCCCCGTACACCTCGAGGTCCTTCGGGACGCCGTCCACGTCGTCCCCCAATTCCTCGAGCAGGCGGGCGAACCGAATCGTGGCCGGGGCGATGATTCCCGGCAAAAGGATCAGCGGGACGCGTCGAGGGCTCGGACCTGTCACGACCGGTCACCCTATCCTGAGCCGTCGGATCTCACGCGAGGGGGTCGTCCCTGGGGATCGAGGAAAACAAGGCGCTCGTCCTGCGATTCTACGAGGAGGTCTGGAACCGGGGGAACGTCGAGGTGACCTCGGAGGTCTTCGCGCAGGACTACGTGCGGCACGACCTCCGACCTTCGCAGTCGCTCCCGGGCCCCGCCGGCCAGGCGAAGGTCGCGGCCGACTTCCGGGTGGCCTTCCCCGACCTTCGGATGGAGGTTGACCTCATCCTGGCGGAGGGAGATCTCGTTGCGGCGCGGTGGACGACGGAGGGAACGAACTCCGGGCCGTGGGGCGACCGGCCCCCGACGGGGAAGCGAGCGCGGTTCTCCGGGGTGAACATCTTCCGGTTCCACCACGGGAAGGTCGCCGAGCTGTGGAATCACCGGGACGACCTCGGGCTCATGCAGCAGCTCGGCGCGGAGATCTACGCCGGCGCCGTGCGCTCCGACGACGAATGACGTGGCCGCGGAGGCTCGGGAGGTCCTAGTGAACGCCCTTGCGGATCGGCGCATGGTTCACCGGCTCGGGCGCGTGCCATACGGCCTCGACGTTGTTGTCGTGGAGGTCGTTGACGAACGCCGCGTAGTACCGCCTCGAGTACTGGGGCCAGACCCCGGGCTCTCCACGGGCAGTGGCTCCGTTGGCCAGCGCCGCTTCGAAGAACGCATCGACGCTCGCGCGATCGGCCGCGTCGAACGCCACGTGCGCCGTGGTCACCGGAGCGCCCTGATAGATGGCGAAGTCATCGAGCCCGTCGACCCCGTAATGAACGCCGTCCTGCTGGACGTGGAGCTCCTCGTATCCCACGGGTGCGAGCGCGGCCGTGTACAGGCGCCGGCTCGCCGCGAGGTCGCCCACGACGAACAGGACGTGGTCGACGACGATCCGTCGGGTGGTCATCATGGGCGCATCCCCGATCGAGAAGCGGAAGTCCCAGCATCGCCCATCACGGCGACGGCCTCGATCTCGACGAGCTGACCCTCGTAGCCGAGGCTCGCGATGCCGACCAGCGTACTGGGAGCGGTGGCGAGCTCGGAACGCTGCACGGCCCGCCACACCGTCTTCTTGGCCTCAGCTTCCTCTCCGACCACGAAGACCGTGGTCTTCACGACGTCGTCCGCTCTTGCCCCGGCCGCCTCCAGCGTGGCCAGCAGGTTCGCCAGGACCTGTTCGGTCTGAACTTCGTGGTCGCCCGCTCCGACCAGCCCGCCCGTCGGATCGAGCGGGACCGCTCCGGCCGTGAACACGAGCCGGGAGCCGGTGGCGATCGCGTAGTGCCGGTAACCGGGAGGCTCCGTGAGCTCAGGCACGTCTCGCCGCTCGACCGTCACGCCAGCAGTTTGTGGCTGAACCCCGACCCCGGCAACTCGGTTCAGTCGTACTCGTCGGCGAAGTCCCAGATCCGGATGTCGCCCGGAGTCAAACGCACGATCAGGTGCTCGCCGGGCAGGGATCCCACGTAGGCGGCGCCTGTTGAACCCGCCAACTCGCCACTCATGCCAGACGGGCGACAGCAGGACGGACCCATCTCGGCGCAACGTCGCCGGCACGGCGACCCGAGACTCGTCGAGGAAGCCACCCAGGTCCTCGAGCGTCAAGTCCGTCCGCATCTCCCAACCCTAACCACCCCACCCCCGGAAGGATCAGCTTGCGCTCGGCTCGGCGTCCTGCCAGTCTGGGAACTCCGGCGGAAGGGGAGGAGCAGCGTGTCGGTCATCGTGCAATTCATCGTGAAGGTGCCCGATGTCGGGCGTTTCGTGGCGGCATCGAAGAAGCTCGAACCCATGATGGAGGAGATGGGATCCCGCAACGGAGGCGTCTACGAGGACGAGAACGAGCCCGGCCTCGTGTCCACGATGTCCGAGTGGGACAGTCATGACCAGATGCATGCAGCATCCGAGAAGTACGGGGACCAGTTCAACGAGGAAGCTGGAACAGAGGGCTTGGACTGGACCACCCACATCTGGGAGAAGAAGGGCGGCGCGTAGACGCCGAACTCCTTCATCGGTCGACAGGCCTCCTCACCCGCGTTATCGGGAGGCGTGTCCGTGGGATCGAGGCCTGGTTAGAGCGAATGCCTCTTGAGCCAGCTCAACACGGTATCGGCCACCTCCGGCCAGCGGCTGTCGATGGTGAGCGAGTGGCCTCGGTCGTGGAACTCCTTGTAGTCAGTCACCGCGGGTGACTTCCGGTACTGCTTGAGGGTCGATCTGGTGATCGCCGCGGGAACGGTGTGGTCCTTGCCGCCAGCGATGAGAAGCAGAGGGCCTCGCGTCGCGTTCTCCGTGTTGACCTTGGCTGGAGAGTGCGGAACCAGATTGGCCGCGGCGTCCTCGAACAACGTCCGCCCGGGGGACGGGATCGCCCAGCGATCGTAGAGGTCGTCCGACTCCTCCTCGGAGAGGGCATTTCCGAAGCCGTAGCGGAACTGCTGCCGGGTCAACGAGACGCCGCGCTTCCTGTTGGCAGGATTCTTCAACGCGACGGAGGCCACCCGCAGCGACGAAGGGGGCAGGTAGACGACGCCCTTGATCGGCGCCGCGTCGATGGCTACCCCCGCAGCCGCGTGATCCTCACCCAATAGTCGCTGAACCATCAGACCCCCGAACGAATGGCCGATGACGATGGGCTTTGCATCGAGCTTGCCGATGATCTGGGCGTAGTGCTCTACGACATCGTTGATGCCGTAGTCGGCGACCCGCTCGGGCTGTTGCCGGGTCTCCTCGATCGTGTCCGCGTCGCCCGGCCAGCCGGGCGCGGTCGGCGCGTATCCCTCTTGACGGAAACGGTCCACCCACGGCCCCCACGAGTCGGCGTGCAGCCACAGACCGTGGATGAAGACGACGGGCGTGCCTGCTGATGCCATGACAGGCTCCTCTCCCCCGGAAGGGTCGAGTATAGGTGCGATCGCTCAGAAGGTCTCAGGCGGGAGCCAGGCCCGCGAGCCCGATCCCCAACGCCTCAACGACGTCCGCGGGCTGCGTTCTCCTCGATCCGCGCCTTGACGATCTTCTTCACGAGTGCGGCGGGAATGGGCTTGTCTGGGGTGAAGCGAAGCGTCCCCTTCCCCGCAAAGTAGGGCTTCAGCTCCTCCCCGAGCGCCTTCATGACCGCTTCACTTGCGGGGAAGAGGCTGCAGTGGTCTTTGAACGCAGCGTAGTAGACGAGGACTCGACCATGATCCTTGAACGTCGGCATCTGGTAGCTGATCATCTCGGTCGCCTCGGGCGCGGCGGCCCTGATCGTCTTCCGAAGCTTCTCCAGAGCGGCGCCCTGGTCCTCTGGAAGGGCGGCCAGGTAGTCCTCCACATCGGTTGGTCCGGCCATCCCAGTCTCCTTCCGTAAGCGACAGCCCCTGCGCGCAATCATTCCACCGGGGAGTCAATGACGCGGAGGGCTACACGGCCGGCTGAGGGATCCCGTCGATCCGCTCGCCCGGTACGAATCGACGCCGGTCGGAGCGGGTGACGATCGTGACGCCGCCCGGCCCGAAGGCCTGCCACACGCCGTCTCGCCAGAGCGCGGCCGATCGCTCGTCGACGGCCACGAGGACGACATCGTCCCGCGGAGCGCCGGCCAGCGCCCCCTCGACCCATCGTTCCCCGAACCGGTCGAAGTGCGGGATGACCGCGATGCGCCGGACGATCGAGAGTGCCGGTCGGTAACGGCGACGCGCGTCGCCCGGTCGGCGGTCACGGATCAGGGTCCACTCGCCGAGCCCCATCGCCCCCGCCGAGGAGCCCGCGAGCGCCGCGCCCGCTCGCCAGGCCTCGACGATCGCGTCCCACAGGGGCGTATCGGCAAGCGTCTTGGGGACGAGACCGGGGTCGCCGCCGACGAGGTAGAAGAAGCGTCCGGTGCGGGCGAGCTCAGCGTTCTTCGGCGAGGTCACGTCCGAGCGGCGGATGGCGGGGAGCTCCTCGACATCGAGCCCGAGCCCCTTGAACCAGGCCCTGGAGTTGCGCACGGCCAGGTCGGGGCGCTGACGCCCCGCCGCGGTTGCCAGCACGAAGGCCGATCCCCCGCTCGCCGCCGCGACGAGGATTTCGTCCTGCTCCTCGTTCCCCGGGTTCAGCTCGTCGCCGCCGACCAGCGCGATAGGGCCAGGTCCAGACGAACCGGGCATCACGAGGCCAGGACCGACGAGACCTCCGGCAGGGAGAGCACGTGGGCGCCGTGTTCGTCGGTGAGGCCGGCGACGAAACCCCGCACGATCGTGGCGGCGTGCTCACGCTCAGCATCCGCTTCATCCGGACGGCCCATCCGGCCGAGAGCCTTCGCTAGCGCGGCATGCGACGCCCATAGCGAGGGTTGGTGCCCGATCTGTTCGGCGTCGGCGACCGCCTGCCGCAAGGGCTCGATCGCTTCATCTGGTCGACCCATCTCGGTCATGGCCCGCCCGAAGACCGTGCGCGACCGGCACGCGTACTTCAGGCGGCCGGGCCCGAGGGACACCTTGACAGCCTCCTCGGCCGCCCCGGCCGCCTTCTCCCATTCGTCGCGGCCCAGATAGATCTCTGACCGGGCCACCGCCAACCGACCCGCCCACAACCATTGGTGCCATCCGTGAGTCCGGGCGGCGGCCTCCAGGAGCTCGGGGAGCTTTCGTTCGGCGTTACCCAACTCTCCTTCGAGCAGATCGGCGAACAGGAGGTCCACTTCGGCAGCCAATTGGGCACCGGTGAACTCGGCCTCTCGTGCCATCTCGCGGGCCTGCTCGTTGAGCTCTCTGGCGGCTCGTAGGTCGCCGAGCTCTCTCAGGGTGCCCGCCCACATGTTCACGATCCGGGACGTGCCCCTCGGTACGAGCTCACGCTCTCGCCCCAGGGTGGTGCCACGCTGGAACCAGTCCAACGCCTCCTCGTGCCTGGACAGCCCGGTCAGTGCCATGCCGCCATGCCCTGCGCCCTGCAACACGGCACCGAGGTCGGACGTCTGCATGCCCAACTCGAAGCTTTGCTCAGACAGCTCCATTGCCCGATGATGATCACCCCGCCAGT
This sequence comes from Actinomycetota bacterium, assembly GCA_044869895.1. Lineage (GTDB taxonomy): Bacteria > Actinomycetota > UBA4738 > UBA4738 > HRBIN12 > AC-69. The sequence continues at coordinate 9,130 of JBIOXZ010000157.1, forward strand.
AGTGGTACAGGGCGCTTTGCGACAGCAGCCCCGCATCGTTCGGCCACTTCGAACGGCTCTCCTGCGCGAGGTCGATCGCCCCCTCGACGTCGCCATCCATGGCCTTGATCTCAGACAGCGTGCCCAGGACCCTGGCCTCGAGCTGAGGATCGGAGGCCTCCCTGACCGCCCTGACGGCTTCGGCGCCCAGCGTTCGGGAGGCGGCCGCGTCCGTGAGCGACATCGCCACGGCGACTGCCGTGACCAGGGCCTTGGCCCGGTGGGGGCCGTCGATCCGCGGAAGTGCCTCCAAGTCCTCGCGGAGTTCTGCTGCGGTCGCCCCGGCGTCCAATCGAGTCATTGCCCTGGCTACCACGCTCTCGTCGAGGCGATCGCGCTCACCGGTTCCGTCGAGCAGCTCAATGGCCTCCGTGTACAGGGTCACGGCCTGTTGTTTCGCCCAGGCTCGGGAAGCCGTATCGGCAGCGATGATGAGGTAGTCGGCGGCTCGCGCCACCTCTCCAGCTTCCCGCCAATGGTGAGCCAGGAGGGAGGCGGACTCCCGCAAGCGGTCGCCCAGGGCTCCCTCAAGATAGAGCGCAACCGCGGCGTGGCGTTCCTGACGCACAGCTCGAGGCAGGGTTGAGTAGGCCACCTCCCGGTTCACCACGTGCTTGAACACGAACTCTTGGTCCGAAGGTATTCGCGAGGTGGGTTGATGCCGGATGAAGTCGCGGACCTCGAGCGAGTCGAGTCGCTGATCCACTCCAACCGACTCGGGCGAGATGGCGAGCAGCGCCCCTCGCCAGAAATACCGTCCGATCACCGAAGCGTCCTGGAGGAGCCGACGCTCATCCCCGGGCAGGGCGTCCAGGCGCGCGGCGATGATTTCCCGGACCGTGGTGGGTAGCCCAGCTGCTGCACCCGCGGCTCGTTCAGCCATCGAGGCGCCGAGCTCCTCTAGGAACAGCGGGTTCCCGCCGCTCACTTGGACGAAGCGATTGATCGACTCCGCGGCCTCGGGTCGTTCGGCCACCAGATGGCGGGCGAGGCTTCGCGACTCGTCGTCCGACAGCGGGTGGACCGGGATGGCCATGTAGCTGGTGAGTCCGCCGCCCCACGAGGGGCGGACGTCGAGGAGCTCGGGCCTGGCCAGCGTCACCACCAGAAGAGGGACATCGCGAACCCGGGCCGCGAGGGACTCGATCAGGTCGAGGAGGGAGGGTTCGGCCCACTGGATGTCCTCGAACGAGAGAACCGTGGGCTCCTCATCGGCAATCGCTTCAACGAACCGCCGGGCCGAGTACAGGAGAAGCTGCTTGTCCGGCTCGCCCTGCGCGGATAGGCCGAGGAGCACCTCTAGGTGGGCTACGACATCCGAAGCCCCGGGGAGGAGCGGGGCGACACACATTGCCAGCTTCTCTCGGGCCACAGAGGCGGCATCGGTGTAGAAGACACCGGCGATCTGCTGCACAAGCTGCCCGAAGGCGCCGTAGCCCGTCGTTTCGCCATATGGGCGACAGCGGCCGAGGAACGCCCTGCCGCTCGACTCGATCTGCTTGGTGAACTCTCGGAGGAGACGACTCTTCCCGATTCCGGACGGGCCGATCAGCGTGACCAGGTGCGGTCGGCGGTCGGCTATTCCCCGTTCCCAGAGGCCCTCCAGCAAGCCCAGCTCGGTGGTCCGGCCAACCAGCGGTGTGACGTGCTCGGCCTCATGTTCTCCGGGGAACTCGGCTTTGGCCCTCATTGGCCGCCATACCGGGATGGGCTCGGCCTTGCCCTTCACCACGACGGCATCCAGCTCGTCGTAGTCGAAGGCATGACGGGTGGCTCGGTAGGTGAGCTCTCCCACGAGCACGCCGCTTACCGGTGCCACACCCTGGAGACGGGAGGCCGTATTCATCACGTCCCCGGCAACGGTTCCCTCGCCCGAGGCAGGAGAGTGCCCCACCGATACCACCGCCTCGCCGGTGTTCACCGCCTGTCGCACGGCGAGCTCCAGACCCGGGTTGGTTCGGTTCAGCTCGTCGATGGCCTCGATGACGCGCAGGGCGGCCCGGACGGCCCGCTCGGGGTCATCGCCGTGTGCGACCGGCACGCCGAACACGGCCACCACAGCATCGCCGATGAACTTCTCGACCTCCCCACCGAAGTGCTCGATCTCTCGGCGAACGCGGGCGTGATATGGACGGAGGGCGGCCCGGACATCCTCAGGATCAGCGCGATCCGAACGATCGGTGAACCCGACGAGATCGCAGAAGAGGACGGTGACGAGCCGCCGCTCTTCCGTAAGTGTCTTTCCGATGAGCGGCATGCCGCATGACATGCAGAAGTGGGCTTCCGGTACGTTCTCCTTCCCGCAGTTGGGGCATGTCACCACGGCCGAAGTGTAGGCCCGGGCGAGAAGGGGTTGGAAGGCCTCAGCTTGAGGAGACGAGGGAACCGCCGCTCCCGACCGCATTCGAAACGCTTACCGAACCGTGAACTCTTCAGGGGATGGTCACGAGATCCCATGACAGATCATGCGGACGGTCCTGAAACTGGCCGGCTGTGATTCAGCCCGTGGCCGTGAGCAAGACCTCGTCGTCGGCATCAGCACCGGGTGACGGGCCCGCTCGGTAGCGAGTGCCGTCGGATCTGAACCATCGAACCGTGCCGTCGGGGTCCCGCTTCACGGACCACCCGTGCTCGTGGACGAGCCGATGATGGAAGGAGCAGATGAGCAGGAGGTTGTCCAGGTCGGTGCGGCCACCGTGTCGCCACCACACGATGTGGTGGGCCTGGGTGAATCGTCGCGCTCCACACCCGGGGAACCGGCACTCGCGGTCGCGGTAGCGGACCTGCCGCAACATCCACGTCGAAGGTTCGCGGGAGGTGCGGCCGAGACCAAGCACGTTCCCGGCCCGATCCTCGAGCACGCTCTGGACCCGGGCGTTGCAGAGCAGGCGCCTGACCGTCTGCGGGTGGACGACCGAGCCTCCTTCGATCTCGCAGCCGCCGACGCCACGCTCGATCCCGTCGAGCTGCGCGTGGACGACCACCGTGGCGCGATCTTGGTCGGCGTCGCGCGCGATCCGAGCCGAGCATAGAGCCACGAGCGCGTCGGCCCGCCGGGCCGGCGCGAAGGAACCATCCTTCTCGTCGGGCATCGCCGGGATCGCTTCGGCCGCACGCTCCAGCGCTCGAACCACGATCGCGCCCTGCGCGGCCGGAAGCTCAGCCTCGAGCCCCAACCGACGCCCCTCGTCGAGGTACCACCACGAGACGAAGCGGGACCGCTCCGAATCGAGGTCATCCTCGATCGATGCCCGCCTCGCGAGGTCCGCCCGGTGGCGGACGGTGGCGCAGGACACGCCCTTCGCCCACGCGATGAGCCCTGCCTCGGTCCCGGGCGACGCGAACCGGGTGAGCTCGACGACCTTGTCCAGACCGACCTGGCCGCTCACCAGAGCATCCGACAGTCGAGGAAGTCCCTCGAGCGCGTGCGCGGCCGCGATCCACCGGTGGGCCTTCCAGCATGAGATGTCGTAGCGCATGGAGACCCAGTGGGCCGTATCCCGGGCACCTGAGCCAAGCCAGGACTCGCGACGATCCGCCTCGGCGATCAGCCTCAGCAGTTCGCGTTGGCCGCGACAGACGGTCGCATGCGCGGCGGCGACCGCCGCCACCAGATGTTCGTCGGAATGGAAATCGCTCCTGCCCACGCTCGCACCAACCGATCCGGGGGAGGAACGAAAGATACCCTATCGAACATACGTTCGCTTGTCAAGCCCCCTCACTCCGGGTCTCTGGGGAGGCTCGTGGCCGGCGTCAAACGGAACCCTCTCCTCGAGAAGCAAGGGCGCTGCGCTACGCTCTCGCCATGGCGAGAGCGGTCTGGACCGGTTCGTTGAGCTTCGGGCTGGTCACGATTCCCGTTCGTCTGTATCCCGCAACGGAGCCCAAGGACGTCCGGTTCCACCTGATGGACGCCCAAGGCCGCCGGGTCCGCTACCGGCGGTTCGTCTCGGAGGAAGAACCACCGGGGCCGACATGGGAGATGCCCGAGGTGCCGGAGACCGAGTCACCGCCCTCCGAAGGCGCGCGCGAACAGGAATCAGGGCGGCCCGCACCCCCGGACCACGATGTCGGATCCGACGAGCAGAAGATCGAGTTCGACGACCTGATGCGCGGGTACGAGACGGAGGACGGGCGGGTCGTGATGCTCACTCACGACGAGGTGGCATCGGTGCGTCCGGAGCGGAGCAGGACCATCGAGATCGAGGATTTCGTGGCGCTCGCGGACATCGACCCCGTCTACTTCGAGAAGAGCTACCACCTCGCTCCTCAGATCGGTGGGGAGAAGCCGTACGCGCTGCTCCTGCGGGCGATGGAACGTGCAGGGCGCGTGGGGATCGGTCGCTTCGTGCTTCGGACGAAGCCGCACCTGGTGGCGATCCGGCCCACCGTAGGGGTGCTGGGACTGGAGACCCTCTTCTTCGGCGACGAGGTCCGCGATGGACGTGGGCTCGTGTGGGGCCTCGACGCGATCGACGTGTCGAGCCGGGAACTCGAGATGGCCGAGATGCTGATCGAGACGATGAAGACGGAGTGGAACCCGGCGGCCTACTCCGACACGTATCGGGAAGAGCTGCTTCGCAGGATCAGCGAGAAGGCCCCCATCGAGGCGAGGCAGGAAGCCGCCCCCAGTGCCTCGGGTGGCCATGTCGAGGAGCTCATGCAGGCGTTGAAGGCGAGCGTCGAAGCGGCGAAAGGCAAGAAGAGGACGTCGAAGAAGCGTCCCGCGTAGCGCCGCTCGAAGGCCGTCACCTTCGGCCCGATCGCTGCTCAGGTCAGGCCGAGCGACCCGGAAGGCCCCCGCCCCGAGCCAGCTCGTCGATCACCACCATTCGGATCCGCTGATCCGAAGCTCCTCGTTGAGCCAGGATCCGCGCCGCTATTCCCTCTCGCTCTCGAACCAACCCGAGCAGGATGTGCTCGGTCCCGATGGAGCCGTGCCCCAGCTGCCGAGCCTCCCGCAGAGACAGCTCGAGCACCTTCTTGGCTCGAGGGGTGAACGGGATGTGACCGGCGACCGGGATGCGACCGCTGACCAGCTCGCACCGTCCCCTCCGCCTCCAGCCGCGACGTACTCGATCCCGTCGCTCGAGAGCTCCGGTCCCGAACGCCTCCTCCAACCGGCGGCGCACCTCGTCGAGATCGATACCGATCGACCGAAGCGCCTCCGCATCTTGCTCTCCGAGCTTGATCGGTGGTCCCTCGCCCACCAGCCTCACGACGTCGGACCGAACCGCCTCTCGCCCGATCCCCAGCCGATCGAGCACCCGCCCGGCCACGCCCGAGGGTTCACGGAGAAGGCCCAGGAGGAGGTGCTCCGTGCCGATGTACCCGTGGCCCAGATCCCGCGCCTCACCCTGGGCGTGGACGACCACGTTTCGAGCCCACTCCGTAAACCGTTCGAACATCGCGTTCACTTCCCCCGCCTCAGGAACCGCCGGCCCGCATGCTTCTTGTGCACAGCCTGCTTGCTCACGTGGAGCTCGCTCGCGATCTCCTGCCACGACCAGCCCAAGCTCCGGGCGTTCTGGACCTGGATCGCCTCGAGCTGCTCGACCAGGCGGCGAAGGGCCACCACGGCTCGAAGTCCCACCCGAGGGTCCCGACTGCTCGCCTGGTTCGCGATCTTCGTGGCTTGTGTCACGCGCGTCAATATACATTGACGGTCGCGATTCCGTCAACCCGCGTTGACGCGAACGATGGCAGACCACCAGCCTCGTGACGATCCCATTCGCGTAGCATCGGCCGATGGACCCGAGAGAAGCGGCCCGCGCGTGGGTGGACGCATGGATGGGCGGGTGGATCGGGGCACGACGCGGACATGATCGCCGCCCGGTACGCCGACGAGTGCGAGTTCCGGTCGCATCCATTCCGAGATGCCGTGCAGGGGCGAGAAGGTGCGCGCCAGTACGCCCTGCAAGCCTTCACCGAGGAGCGCTCGGCGCGACCCAGCTTCGGAGAGCCGATCGTTGCCCCGGACGGGCGAGCCGCGGTGGAGTACAGAGCCGAGATCACGACTCCCGACGGCGACGAGGTCACGCTCGCCGGCGTCACCATCCTTCGCTTCGATGACGACGGCCTCGTCATCGAACACCGCGACTACTGGGCGATGGAGGCTCGACGCTAGCAGGGGCTCAGCCCCACGCATGAGAGTGCGGGGGACCCCTGTCGGCGAGATCTACTCGAGGTACCCGAGGCCGCGGAGGTGCTCCTCCATCTCGTCGGCCTCGCTGTCGCTGACCGAGCGCTCTTCCTCGCGCGTCTCCGGCGCGGGTGCGCTCTCGCCCGCGCGCACGCTCGCCTCCGATCCCACGATCTCATGCAGCACGCGCCCCGTATGCTTGATCGAGGTCGGCGCGTCGAGCGCCGCCAGGATGGTCGGCGCCAGGTCGATCAGCAGCGGCTGTTGGTCGAACGCCGTCACCTTCGGCCCGACGGCAACGATCACGCCCTCCGGCCGGTGGTCCCCAGAGACCCAGTCGGCGTCCTCGATGGCGCTCTTCGCGTGGGTGAGCGAGTACCCCTCGGCCGGCTCCATGAGGATGTCGGGCCCGGAGTCGGCGTGCCTGCCCTTGAAGACCTCCTCGCGCCGGTAGATGGCCTTGACCGGTTTGCGGCCGGTCTTTGGGTCGACGAAGGACGACAGCCGGTCCATCAGGCCGTCGCGGACGCGCTCGAAGTCGCCAGGGTCGACGATCCCGTCCGGCTCCCGGCCGGCCAGGTTGATCGAGACGCCCTCGCCGGTCGATCGGATCGTGGTGAACGCCCTGGTCTTCGACCAGACGACCGGCTGCGGGAGCGAGACCTTTCCGTGCAGGCCGAGGATGTCGTAGATCTTGCGGGCGACCTTGCGCATGGGCCCCCACTGCATTTGGCCGAACACGACGTTCGACGCGCTGAACTCGAGGTAGCCGAACTGCTTCAGCAGGCGGTCCATGTTGATCGCGCGGGTGCACGACTGGAACCCGTGGTCCGACATGAAGATGACGATGTCGTCCTGGCGGGTGCGCGAAACGAACGAGCCGATCGCGTCGTCGAGCTGCTTGTACACGTCGCGGACCTTGGCCGCGAGCGGTGTCCTGGAGAGCCTCGCGTAGTCGGGGTGGTCGGGGCCGACGTGGTTCGACAGGCAGTGCTGGGTCCGGTCCACGCTCACCCAGACGGAGGCGAACAGGTCCCAGTCGGTGTTGTCCATCAGCCACTCGGCGGCTTTGATCCGCTTGCCCGTGATGTCGAAGGCCTCGTCCAGGTAGGCCTCTGGGCGGTTGCGGTAGGTGGTCCAGGACATACCGTTGATCGGCCACGGCACGCCGGCTTTGGCCAGGTCCTGCTCGAGGGCGGCGGGGTGGGTGAACGGGCGGCCCTTGGGCAGGACTCCGCCGGCGACCACGTTCCCGTCGATGGCGGGCGGCGGGAACATCAGGGGGACGTCGGCGTACACGCCGGTCCTGCCGGCCGCGGAGAAGTCCTCGACGAAGGTCCGCTCCTTGATCGAGCGGTAGGTGACCGGGTACTGCTTGTGCGTGCCGGGGACGGTCTCGAGGATGTCGTAGACGCCGTGGTCGGCCGGATCCACGCCGGTCAGGAACGACGGCCAGGCAGACCAGGAGTGGGTGGGGATGGTCGAGCGTAGGACCGCCCGCTGCCCCCGGTCGATCAGGTCCTGGAGATTAGACAGGTCCCCCCGCTCGAGGAGGGGGTCAAGGATTCGCCAGTCGGCGCCATCCCACCCGATCAAGAGCATTCGCTGCATACGTGCACCTCACAGGGCCCAGAACTGCCGCAGTCTAGCCGGGTGAAACCAGACTCGACCAGGCAATGATGGGCGCATAGCATCGAGCACTGTGGAG
>JBIOXZ010000158.1:0-2902 GCA_044869895.1 Actinomycetota bacterium
TTGATCCTGCCGCTCATGCTCGGCGCGATCGTGACCTCGATCGTCTCCGGGCGGTTGATCTCGATCACGGGCCGCTACAAGCCCTTCCCGGTCGCAGGCACGGCGATCCTCACCGTCGGCCTCTTTCTCCTCTCGCGGATGGGAGCCGGGACCTCACACGTCGTGTCGTCTCTCGGCATGGTCGTCGTCGGGGTTGGAGTCGGGATGACGATGCAGGTGCTCGTGCTGTCCGTGCAGAACGCCGTTCCGGTCCGCGACCTCGGGGCTGCAACGGGAGCCGTCTCGTTCATGCGCTCGATGGGCGGCTCGTTCGGCGTTGCCATCTGCGGAGCCGTGTTGACGAACCGCCTCGACGCAGCCCTGCCGGCAGGGATCGACGCGAAGGCTGTCCAGTCGAGCCCCGAGCGGATCCACACGCTCCCGAACGCTGTCGAGAGCACCGTCGTGCACGCGTTCGCGACGGCGATCGGGGGGGTTCTGGTCGCCGGAGGCGTCGGCGTACGTCTTGATCTGCTGGCGGAGGATGTGAGTGGCGCGGCCGGGAATCTCGTAGCCGACGAACAGATCCTCGAAGCGTAAGCGCAACTCCGGCATCAGGCACCACGTTCGATCATCGTGGCCCGGGCGAGGACCACGAGCTCCCCGTCGCAGTCGAGCAGCTCGGTCTCGATCGTCAGAAACCCATTTCCTGCCTTCTTCCGGATCGAAGCGATCCGCGAGCGCACCGTGAGCGCCTCGCCCATCCGGAACGGGCGGTGCCACTCGTACTCCTGTTCCCCGTGAACCACGCGGGTGAAGTCCAGGCCGAGCTCCACATCGCCCACGATGAACGGGAACGCAGCGAACTCCGCGGCGGTGGCGAACGTCGGCGGCACGATGTCCCACTCCTCTCCGATCGCGGCACCGAACAACCTCACCCGGTCCGGCTCGACCGTGAACGTGGTGTCGGGATAGACCTTTCCCTCCAGGGCGGCGTTCATCGTCATCGAGGTCAGGTACCCAGTTGCCCGCCGGTGACCGGCAGGATCGCGCCCGTGACGTAGTCGGCCTCCGACGAGGCCAGGAACACGTGCGCATCGGCAACCTCCTCGGGCCGTCCGTAACGTCCGAGCGCGATGACCATCAACGCCATCTGACGGAACTCCTCCGGTATCCCGAGCTCTTGGCCCATTCCCTTGGGAGCGGTGAGCCGGGTCTCGATGAACCCGGGAGCGACCGCGTTCACGTTGATGTGGAACCGCCCCAGCTCCCGGGCGAGGGTCCTGGTCAGTCCGATCAGGGCACCCTTGGCGGTCGTGTAGTTGGCCTGACCCGGGTTCCCGACCAGCGCGGCCGAGGACGTGGTGAAGGTGATCTTGCGGTGATGCCCCGGTGTCCCCCGCTCGGCCGTCTCCCGCTTGGCCGATTCCCTCATATGGCCTACTGCTGCCAAAGTAGCGTGAAACGCTGTGCGCACATTCGTGTCCAAGACGAGATCCCACAGTTCGTCGTCGAGGTTGTGAAAGGTGCGGTCCCGCGTGGTTCCTGCGTTGTTGACCAGGATATCCAGGGTTCCGAACTCCTGGACCGTGCGAGCCACCAAGGCCCTCGCGGCCCCGAGCTCGGTGGTGTCATCCGTGGAGACGACGGCGCGTCCGCCGATGGCCCCGACAGCGGCTGCGGCCTCGTTCGCCGGCTCGAGGTCGACGTCATTGACCACCACCGCCGCGCCCTCCCGGGCGAACCGCACCGCCGTCGCACGACCGATCCCCCGACCCGCGCCGGTGACGACGGCGACCTTCCCCTCCAGTCGTCCCACGCGGCCACCGTACCCACGACACTCCGAGTACGGCAACATCATCGCCTTCCGTGAAATGTCCCTTCTCGCAGCCTACGATGGTGACTCCCATGCCCGCTGAGGGAAAGGCCATCACGGTTCTGATCGTCGACGATCAACGCACCTTCGGCGAGGCTCTCCAGCTCGCGCTGGCCAAGGAGAAGGACCTGCGGGTCGTCGATGTGGTGACCGACGGGCCGGCGGCGGTGGAAGCCGCGACGGAGTTCAGGCCCGATGTCGTGCTGATGGATGCCGCGATGCCCGGCATGAACGGGATCGAGGCCACCCGCCGGATCAAGGACGCCGATCCCGATGCCCAAGTGCTCATCCTCTCCGGATACGAGGACGAGCTTCTCTTGGCCAGGGCGATGCAGGCCGGAGCCGTGGGGTTGCTTCGGAAGACTGAGGCGGTAACGAACGTGGCGGACTCGGTCCGCCTGGCCCACCGCGGCGAGCCGCTCCACGACGAGAAGGAGATCGAGGGCGCGCTCCGCCGCCTCCGGCACCGCCGTGAGCGCGACGCGTCGGCGGAGAAGCGACTTGCCCGCCTCACGCCTCGGGAGGTCGAGATCCTCGAGCTCATGGCGGCAGGCAACCAGGCCGACCAGATCGCGGAGCAACTGGGGATGAGCGTCTACACGCTCCGGACCCACACGCAGAACATCCTCACAAAGCTGGGCGTGCACTCCAAGCTGGAAGCGCTCGTGCTGGCCATCCGGTTCGGCAGGGTGACGACGCTGGACCTGTCCGAGAGCGAAGAAGAGACGGAGGGGTGAGGTCGGGCGAGGTCAGCGGGTCTCGCGGTGCAGCGTGTGCTTGCGGTCCCATCGGCAGTACTTCATCAGCTCGATCCGGTCTCGGTCGTTCTGCCGGTTCTTCACCGTGACGTAGTTCCGCCGCTTGCACTCCGTGCACGCGAGCGTGATCTTCGGCCTGTTGTCGGTCTTCGGCATCCGATACCTACTTCACGATCCTGGTCACTCGCCCGGCACCCACGGTCCGTCCGCCCTCCCGGATGGCAAACCGCAGGGCCTCCTCCATGGCGATGGGCTTCTCCAGGGTCACCGTGACCTCGATGTTGTCCCC
>JBIOXZ010000159.1:0-11356 GCA_044869895.1 Actinomycetota bacterium
AGGATCACGAACGATAAGCCAACTGCGTTCCAGTTGATCAGTGCGCTCGCCACGCAGTCCCAAGTCGGGCAAAGTCCGGCGCCCGGCGGCTCGCCGCTTCTATCTGGCATCGTGACGAGCAAGCCAAGCAGGGGCACGACCACGAGGATTCCGAGGACAATTCTGCGGATCCGGCTCGGACTCCACCACCGGAGTCTCAAGACCGCAGCGAAACCGAAGCAGGCCGAGACGCCTGCTGCCCAGGATATGCCCCGGAAAATCGCCTCCTGTCGGCGAGCCGCGCTGGGCAGGAAACCGAGGACGTCATCGAGTCGAATCGCCAGAAAGCCGACAAAGCCGACTCCCATCAATGCGACCAGCAACCCGTTTGTCTTGGGATGCTTCATCAGCCACTCGGTCAGCTTTGCCACGTGGCGATCCAGTATCTCGGTTCCCTTGCTGGTTCTGGCGGAACCAGTTTGGCACGCTACGACGCTTCGGGCTTCGAGTGAGAGGTTTCACCCATCACGGTGGCGCTGTTATGTGGGATCAAAGTGGAGGGGTACCTCATCAACTGTGAAGCCAACATCGAGGCATGGGAGGCGCGAGACGAGGAACTCATGAACCGGGCTCTAGAAGACACCAGCTGACGCTCCTACAGCCGACGTCCCTCGTGACCTCGTCCAGGTCCCGCCGGAATCGAACCCAAACGCATATTTCGAGGGGCTCCTGCCTCCTAACCTCGCCAACGAAGCACGGCAGTCCGCGAGTCAACAGAGCGAGGGTTGCGCCTCGGTGGGGGGCGTCAGGGGGCGCTCCATCTCCTAACCCATCACGTGCCGGACGGCCTCCTCCCCCTCAAACAGACAGTCCGTCACCTCCTCGAGCCGCGGATAACGTTCCCTATGCGTAGACCTGGGTCGGCTGGGCCAGCGCATCTGGACCAGGAACTGTTCCTTGGAGCCGATAATCACGAAGTGCGGAACACCGATCGCCTCTCCGGAGCAGTCGGGCCTGGTGGTGTCGATCCTGATAGGTGTTTCCTGGATCGTCTCCGGCTTCGCCTCAATCCCGCTCGCCTGGAAGTTCGGTCTCGGGACCGTCCTCGGACTCGTCGCTGCTGACTACCTGCTGCTGGCCGTAACCGGCGCAAGTATCCGCGAGCGTTGGGTCGACGGCTGAACAGACGCAGCAAGCGCTAAACCTTCTCCATCGGCGGACACCGTTCCTTCTGCGTAGACGTGGGTCGCGGGAATGCCTGGTCGAACTCGAGGGCGCTACCAGTTCCCGGCTCGACGGGGCTTGACGACCATGTCTTTCCAAAGTCGCCGCCGCGTACTCCAGGATCGCCACTTCTGCCGGAGCGTCCGCGGATCGCCCGTCTCACGCCGAAGCCGCTCGACTGCCGCTTCATACTCCTTCTGGAGCGCTGGCAGCGGATCGATGAAAGCCGGGCCCTCTCCTCGACTCACGTGTTCAGCGTACGCCCACGTCCGTGTGGACATCACCACCGGGCCGGTGGCCCGTCCGTACCTGTCCGAATGACTCACTCTTACCCTCGGGATCGGCCGTCTTCGGTCCATGTAGACATCACGGTTCGTCCACCGAATCTGGCTTCAGGGATCGGAGGTATCGTGGCGATCGAGGAGGTGGTGGCCGGACAAGTCTTCGGGGGCCGCCGGACAAGTCTTCGAGCCGGATCGGCCTCACAAGTCTTTGCACGTTGGAGGACGGCGTCCGAAGACAAACACGCTGGTCACAGGCCTGAGCGCCGCGCGAGCGTCGGACATGCCTTCAAAACCGGTGTGGGGGCGAGAGCTCCCAGGCGGGTTCGATTCCCGTCCGCCTCCGCTGAGGGAACAGCGGTCGAACCGCGGGCAGGGTGTAGTACGGCGTGATTCGCTCGCGGGACTCCACGACGATCTCGTCGACGACGCATGCGAGCAGTTCCTTCAACTTATGAGTCGCGTCTTCTTCGGCGGAGCCGCGGATGGACCGTTCGAGACCGGCGAGAAGGCCGTCGGTCGGCATGCTCGGCGCCTCGTCGCACTCGGCCTGGATCGCCCCCCGCTGTCCCTCGAGGGTGGCGATCTCCTTCTCGAGCTCCTTCAGCCGATAGCCGGCGGTGGCCTCCGACATCTTGCCGAGCTCGAAGGCGCGGAGGTATCGATCGATCGCCTCCCGCTTTGCGGCGACCTCGCGGTCGATGCGAGCCAGTCGCTTCTGCCGGTCGGGGTGGGCCTGCTCCCACTCATGTCGGGCGAGCCGGGCGCACTCCTCGAAGAACGAGGGCTCACGGAGCGCCTCCAGGGTGACCGAGAGCACGGCGTCCTCGATCGGTTCGGCCGGGATCCGGTCCTGGTCGCAATGGGCGGTGCCGTGGCGGAGGCGGGAGTAGCAGGTGTAGTAGCGGTACGCGGCGTTTCGTCCATGGGCCTGTCGGGGTGCAAAACTGCGATCCGCTCATTACGCGGCCGCCCGATGGTACTCGTGGATCAGTCCTCCGAGGAGATCCCGTCGACGGACGCGTGGGTCGATCGTGTCAGACCCCGGGCGAGCAGGACACGGTGGATCGAGACCGAGCTCCGGTGCGGCCTTTCCCGGTTGTAGTGCTCCGCGTAGGTGTGCAGGACGCGGTGGAGATGTCGTCGGCCGAGGACCAGGATGTGGTCGAAGCACTCCCTCCGAGCAGTCCCGACCCAACGCTCGGCGAAGGCATTCGCCCTCGGGGCCCGGACCGGCAGCTTGATCACTTGAACGTCTTCGGTCCGGAACACCTCATCGAAGGGGCCGGAGTACTTGGCGTCACGATCCCGGATCAAGATGCCCTTTCCCTCCAGGCCCTCGGCGATGGCGAGGTTGCGGGCCTGCTGGGCCACCCACGCCGAGTCGGGGGTCCTGGTCACCCCGGCGATGCGGACACGTCTGGTGTGTAGCTCGATGAAAAACAAGACGAAGAGCGTGCGCAGGAACGCAGTCTCTACGGTGAAAAAGTCGCAGGCGAGCACGCCCCTCGCATGCTGGCGGAGGAACTGGCTCCAGGTCGGGCCCGATCGTCGGGGAGCCGGCCCGAGACAGGCACGCCGGAGGATCCGCCGCACGGTGCTCGCCCCCACCCGGATCCCGAGCTTGCGGAGCTCTCCCTGGATGCGGACGCATCCCCACCTCGGGTACTCCCTGCCGAGACGGGCGACGAGATCGACCACATCTGGGTCAAGGCTCGGCCTGCCAGGCCCGCGGCGACGGTAGGTCCACTTGCGCCTCACGAGTTCGCGGTGCCAACGAAGGAGCGTCTGGGGCGTGACCATTAGCGAGGCCCACCGCTCCCTGGAGAGCGCCCTGCTCGCCGCCGCGAGGAAGGCTCGGTCGCGGTCCTTGAGCTGGGGCCGGCGAACCGTGCGGCGAAGAACCTTCACCTGCTGTCGGAGGACGGCGTTCTCGAGCTGGAGTTGCGCCACGCTCCCACGTCCGGTGAGGGCTCCGACGAGACGAACGAGCACGAAGTAGAGGAACGATCTCAAGGCGCGAGGATGCTACCTACCAGCGTCAATCAGGCGCGGAACCGAACTTTTGGACCCCCACAAGCCGGCGATCTCTTGATGGATCTGTCGATCGGGCGAACGGTCCCGACCGCTGGGTCCGATCGACGCACGCATCGAAGCGCCACGCGAACTCGTCTTCGATATGATCGGCGCACCCTATGTCGCATCACCGCCGGCATCGGTCGCCGAGAAGATCCAGGTCGTCGAGCGGTCGAAGGAGATGGTGCTGGCGGCACACCGAACGGCGGTCCGAGAGGGACTGGTGGCGACCACGGTCGAGACGGTCCGGTTCGAGCGTCCGGATGCGATCTACTTCCGGCTCGTGCGCGGCCCGGTCCCTCACGTGATCGAGCGGCTCGAACTGACCGAGGACGAGGACGCGACGCTCTTCCACTACGAGGGCTAGCTTGGCTCGGACCTCTGGGCTCTTGGCCGCTGATGGGGAAACCTCGTGGCTCAGCGCTGGGACGAAGCAGTGCGGCGGTCGGTCGCCGAGATCACGCGCATCGCCGAGATGCGCGCCGCGCGTCACGGGCCCGGGCAAGCGTAGAGGTGTCGTGCACTGAGAGAGGAGTTGACCTCGAGTATCACGTCGGCTTGGTCAGAACCGCGATCCTCGGGGCGCGCTCCGACTTGCCTGCCGTAACGCCTTTGGCCTACGGTGACACGGATTGGAGATGCCCCTTCCTCATCATCTCCGCGGCCCCCCGGGCCCGACGCCTGCCCAGACGAGGATCGCGGGCGTCCGCACCTGCCCGCATGATGAACGGGGGGAACCATGAAGCGGTGGATCGTACTCGTCCTGGTCGCCCTCGCCGCCCTGGCGATCGGGCCGGCGGCCCAGGCCGCGAGCAGTCCCGACACATTCCTTCTGATCGCCGAGGTCCCGAACATCGGGACGGCGGCCAATGGCGACTCCGTCGAGGTGACGGTCGACGAGGGCTCGTGGTTCGACGCGTCCCCAATGGCGGTCTCGGCGACCGGGGCGTTTACCCACCTCGACGCCAACGGCAATATCCTCGGGGCTGGGACCTGGACCGCCACGTCGCTGATCAGCTTTAACTTCTACGGGTGCCGGTTCATCCCGGCGCTTGATGTCGACCTCGGCGACGACGACCTCTGTGGCGGCGCGGTGAAGATGGCCGTGACCCTCGATACCCCACTCGGACAGTTCCCGGGGGTGCTCACCGTCTTCTGCATCGTGGGACCGATGGCGCCGGGGAGCCACAACACGCCTGACGGGGAGGGCGTGACCCTCAATATCCAGGACTTCATCAACTTCAGCCACACCGGTGGAGGAGAGAACATCTTCGTTCGCGTCTGATCGGAGCGGGCCGGCGGGGAGGCCCTTCCCCGTCGGACCTTCCGCTGCCGCATCGCCACTAGGGTAGTTTGCGAGCCTGAGGCGTTTCGGCAGCCCAGGCGGCCAGAGGCAGTCCTCCCGAACGGAGCGACCCGCAAACGCGATCCCCGGTTGCGCAGATCGACGCCGCAGGGGCCCGCGCCTCGAACAAAGTCTGCCTCGTGCCGCTGGAGGGGCACGCCCGACTATGCCTCGTCGGAGCCACGGATGGCCAAGCGACTCAGACGAGCAGGCAAAGGAGCTCATGGGCGCCATCGGCCGCATGATCTCGCGATGCGGCGTTCTCAGCGGGCGGGTGATACGGTCATGAACGTGCTGAAGATTGCCGTGATCGTCCTCTTGGTGGTGCTCATCGTGCTGCTGGGCTTCCCTTTGGGTATGTCGATGTCGGGGGCTTCGAGGTGTCCGGAGTGCGGCCCGGCTGGGACATGGGGTGCGATGTGCGTGGCGCTGCTCGCCTCGGTCCTCCTCCTCGTACTGAGTCGCGCATCTCGCCTCCTCGTGGACAGCTCCCGCCGACCCATCCTGGTTTGGGCCGACGTTCCCGAGCGGCCGCCGCGCCTGTCCTTCTAGTCTTCCTCGCGCCGCCCGGCGCCTTGCTCCTTGATCCGTGGAGGTTCCTTTGAGATTCGTGTTGGCCGCTTCGCCCGCTGCGGTGTCCGCAGTGGCAATGATCCTCTGCTTCCGGATGATGCGGCAACCCGACGTGCCTGCCGAAGGGCCCGCCGAGAGCGTCGACCTCGACAGCTTTCGGAAGGAGCTGGGCGTTCTGCGCGAGGAGCTTGTTCGCGCGCGCTCCACTCCGCTCGCCTCGGGGAGCGATGGCGTGGGAGAGATCCTCGAGCGCGGGCCGTCCGACGTGGCGCCCGATGAGTCCTTGGAGTCCGCGCTGCGGATGGAGGCCGCCAAGTGAGCCGCCCGACGTCCTCCTCGCCGGGACCGAGGGCCGAACGAGGCGACACGTCGGATCGAGCGCGCATGAGCCGGCGACGGGCCAAGGCGGTCGCCGTGTGGCTCGGCGTCCTGGCGGTCGTCGCGGTCGTCGCCGCGCTTGCCATCGTGGAACTGCGCAGCCGGGGCACCGCTTCGGTCGGTGGGTTCACGGTCGCGAACTACAAGGCCACGGCCGAGGTCGAGAACACCCCAGCTCCGGACTTCGAGCTGCCGTCCCTGGAGGACGGCACGCCCATCGCGCTCTCCTCGTTCCAAGGCCATGTGGTCGTGCTGAACTTCTGGGCGTCGTGGTGCGCGCCCTGCCGCGTGGAGGCGCCCGGCCTCCGGCGGGTCTCGGAGCAGTACCGCGATCGGGGCGTGCGCTTCCTCGGTGTGGACTACCGGGACGACGACGCCGCAGCGCGAGCGTTCATCGGCGAGTTCCGCTTGAGGTACCCAAGCGTCACGGATCCCTCGGGGTCGCTGGCCGACAACTATCGGCTGATCGGCTTCCCCACCACGTTCATCATCGATGCCGCCGGGACGATCCGGTACCGCTTCGTGGGCTACCTGGACGAAGCCGTTCTGCAGGACGCCTTGAACGACGTCTTGTCGGGGGCTCCATCGTGAGCGTCCTCGGCCCGTTCGCGCTTGCCTTCGTCGCCGGTCTGATCTCCTTCACCTCGCCGTGCTGCCTCCCGCTGATGCCGGGCTACGTGTCCTACGTGAGCGGCGTGGCGAGCGGCGCTCCGTCGAGCACCCCCGGGGTGGTGGCCCTCAGGAGCCGAACGATGCTGGCGGCCGGATTGTTCGTGGCGGGCTTCGCCGTGACGTTCACGTTGATGGGCGCGGCGGCCTCCGAGCTCGGGACCTTGATCCTTCGGAACCGCATCGTCCTCGGCCGGATCGCTGGCGTCTTCGTGATCGCGACGGGCCTTGCGACGATCGGCCTGCTCCGGCTGCCGTTCCTGTACCGAGAGCGGCGATTCGATCTTGCGCGGATCCGCCCGGGCCCGGCGGGGGCGTTCCCCCTGGGGATGGCCTTCGCCATCGGATGGACGCCGTGCATCGGACCGGTCCTCGCGGGGATCCTCACCGCTGCCGCGACCGTCCAGGGAGCGTGGCGGGGAGCGGCACTGTTGTTCGTGTACTCACTCGGTCTCGGCCTCCCGTTCCTTCTGCTTGCGCTCGGCGTCGCGGGGACGGGGCGACTGTTCGGATGGCTGCGGCGCCACGGTCGAGTGATCGAGGTGCTCGGTGGATCGGTCCTGGTGCTGATGGGCGTGCTGATGATCACCGGCCGATGGGTCCAGCTGTTCGCCCCCCTCCTTCGGATCTTCTCCCGGAGCGGATGGCCGCCCGTATGAACCACCGGGAGGGCTGAGCGGCTCGTGGGAGAGCCTGGCTCTTCATGACCAAGCGCCTCGCGGCGGTGACCGCCGTGGCCCTGATCGTCGTCGTGGTGCTCCCGGGCACGGCCTTCGCGCACGCGGGGTTCGTGTCGTCCACGCCCGAGCCCGGATCGACCCTCGGCACCGCGCCGGGGCAGGTGATCCTCGCGTTCTCCGAGCCGTTGAACACGAAGCTCTCCCGGGCCACGGTCCTCGAGCCCGACGGGAGCACGGCGACCGGTCGGGTCGCTGCGGACGACCGGATGACCGTCGATCTCACCACCAACCAGACCGGCGTCTACGAGGTCTCATGGACGACAGTGAGCGTGGTGGACGGTCACACACTGTCGGGTTCGTTCCGATTCGGCGTCGGGGTCTCTCCCGGCGCCGGCGCCGAGGGCGGCACGACCGACGCGCCCACCGGGCGAGACCTCCTGGTTGCGGTCGGTCGTCTCGTGGAGGACGTGAGCCTCCTCGTCCTGCTCGGACTCCTGCTGCTCCGCCGGCTCGCACGCCGACGGCCCGCGCTGGAGTGGGTCCGGACGCCGATCCTTCCCGTGTTCGCGGCGGCACTCGTCGGTGGCCTGATCGTCGTCTTGGGCGAGGCGCTGGTGGCTGCGCCGTCGCCTTCCGCCAGCGCCATCCTCACCTACCTGTCGACCGGCCTGCCGGGATGGTCGCGGCTCGCCCGGGTCGGGATCGAGGCGACAGGGGTCCTCGTCGCGTGGAAGTGGCCTCGCCGTGCGGCGCCCTTCGCCGTCGGTGCCCTCGTCGCCCTCGCTGCGGCCGGCCACGCGGCGGCGATCCAGCCCCGAGCATGGGGGGTTTTGGTGGAGGCGATCCACCTCCTGTCGGCCGGTCTGTGGGCCGGGGGGGTGATGGCCCTCGCGTTCCAACGCCCACCCGATGGATGGCGCACCGGATCCGGGCGGACGCTCCTGGATCGGTTCACACCGCCGGCCCTGGCCTCGTTCGCCGTGACCGCGGGCACCGGAGCAATCCGCGGGATCCAGGAGGTGGGCGGGCTGGCCGCCCTGTTCGGGTCCTCCTACGGACTCGTCCTGCTCGCCAAGGTCGTCGTCGTGTTGGTGATGGCGCAGCTATCCGTGCTGGCCTGGCGACGGATCGCCTTCTTCCCCAAGGGGGAGACCGCCGCGGCCGTCCTTGCGATCGGAGCGGCGGCTCTGCTGTCCGCGTTCCCGCTACCGCCCGGTCGGGTGGCGGAGGCCGAGGAGGGGGCTTCCGGCCCGGCTCGGGTCGCCCCCGTCCCTGCGGGAGAGGGGCTGACGCTCGGTTCCCACGCGGGGCCGGTGCTCGTCGGCCTCACGCTCCAACCCGGGCGGCCTGGACCGAACGAGCTCACGATCTACGTCCTCGGACCCGAGGCGACGGCCTCGCTCGCGGTCCGAGCGACGGTCGACGGCGCACCCGTAGCGCTGTCGCAGTGCGCCGACACCTGTCGGGCGGGCGAGGCCGATCTCCGAGGAGGTGAGACCGTCACGGTCGATGTCGGCCCCTCGGTCGACGAGGAAGCGACCTTCCGCCTGCCGGCGTTGCCCGCCCCCTCGGGCGACGAGCTGCTTCGGCGAACGATCGCGAGGATGGGGACGCTCACTAGCTACCGCCTCCAGGAGGACCTCACCTCGGGTCTCGGGACGACGGTTCACACGACGTACGCCTTCACCGCCCCGAACTCCTTCGAGAGTGACGTCGAAGAACAGGGAGGCGAGTTCCGGACCGTCTGGATCGGGGACACGAGGTACACCCGCGAGGGGAACGACCCCTGGAAGATCCAGCGCGGCGCGCCCGCCGTGCCGGTTCCCACCTACATCTGGGACTCGTTCCGCCCGTACCGGGACGTCCGGATCCTCGGCCGCGCCACCCTGGACGGCGTCCGAACGACCGAGATCGCCTTCGCCGGTGGGACCACGGACCTCCCGGTCTGGTTCAGGCTCTGGGTCGACGGGTCTGGCCTCGTCCATCGGGCGGAGATGCGGGCGCCGGGACACTTCATGGACCATCGGTACTACGACTACGACGCACCGATCATGATCGAGCCCCCGGAAGGAGCGAACGGATGAGATCTCGGATGTTGCTCGCCGCTACCCTCACGCTCGGCGTCCTGGTTGCGGCGTGCTCCCGACAGGAGACGCCGCCGACCTCGGAACAGGGGCCTATCGCCGTCGGCCAGACGGCGCCCGCGTTCTCGCTGAAGTCCTCGAGCGGCGGCACCGTCTCCCTATCCGAGTACGCGGGGAAGCCGGTGTTGCTGTACTTCAGCATGGGCCCCGGCTGAGGCGGGTGCATGCAGCAGGTGGTCGACCTGCAACGCGACAGAGCCTTCGGAGATCTCGGCGTCCAGCTGCTGGCGATCTCGCCGGACCCGGTGAGCGCGTGGAAGAAGGAGGGCGGATCGCTCGGCATCACCGTTCCGATGCTCTCGGATCAGGGAAACACCGCGTGGATGAAGTACGGGATTCCGAGTTGGATGATGGCCACGGGCGAACCGGGTCACACGTTCTTCCTCGTGGGCAGCGACGGCACGATCGTGTGGCTCCGCGACTACGGGGCGCCGGAGCACGGTGCGGCGATGTACGTCGCGCCGGACGAGATCGTCTCGCAGGTCCAAGAGGCGTTGGCCGGGCCATGAGACGCGCCCGTGGATTCCTCGTCGCGGCAAGCGTGTTCGGCGCCCTCGCCCATGCCCTCAACATCGCCTTCGGTATGACGTGGGAGATCCTGTGGGCGCTCGTGCTCGGCTTTGGCCTGTCTGCGGCCGTGCAGGCGGTGGTGTCGAAGTCTGAGATGTCGAGGCTGCTGCCGGATGACTCCCCGCGGACGATCGCGGTCGCGTCTGGGCTCGGGGCCGCGTCGTCCTCGTGCTCCTACGCCGCCGTCGCCCTGGCTCGGTCCATCTTTCGAAAGGGCGCGAACCTCACCGCGGCGATGGCCTTCGAGTTCGCCTCGACCAACCTCGTGATCGAGCTGGGCATCATCCTCGCGCTCTTGATGGGGTGGCAGTTCACGCTGGCGGAGTTCGTGGGCGGACCGATCATGATCGCGTTCCTCGCGTTCGTGTTCCGGTTCACCCTCACCCCGCAGCGGGTCGAGGAAGCTCGGGTCCAAGCCGACCGTGGGCTGGTGGGGGTTATGGAGGGACACGCGGAGATGGACATGTCCGTGACCGGCGGATCGATCCTCCAGCGCCTCACCTCGCCGCGCGGCTTCACGGCGATCAGTCATTACTACGTGATGGACTGGGCGTCGATCTGGAAGGACATCGCCGGGGGGCTGCTCATCGCCGGGGCCCTCGCGGCGTGGGTCCCCGAGTCGTTCTGGCAGTCCTTCTTCCTCGTGGATCACCCCCTGCTGGCCAAGTTGTGGGGCCCCATCGTGGGGCCGGTCGTGGCGATGCTGTCGTTCGTGTGCTCGATCGGGAACGTCCCGCTCGCCGCGGTCCTGTGGAACGGAGGGATCAGCTTCGGCGGCGTGGTGTCGTTCATCTTCGCCGACCTGATCGTGCTCCCGATCCTGAACATCTACCGGAAGTACTACGGGTGGCGCGTGAGCCTGTACCTGCTCGTGACGTTCTACGCCACGATGGTCGTCGCCGGGCTCGTGGTGGAGACGCTCTTCGGGATCCTCGGCCTGGTCCCCCACGACCGGAACGCCAAGGTCGTCGAGGCCACCGTGACGTGGAACTACACGACCGTCCTCAACATCGCGTTCCTCGCGCTCACGGCCGTGCTGGTGGTGCGGTTCCTGAGGACGGGGGGCCCGGCCATGCTCCGGATGATGGGGCGGCTGGTCGAGGAGCCATCCGCGGCACAACACATCGACGGGCACGGCTCGCGCGGCTCTGACAACGCCAGAGCCGGAGACGACGGGTACGCCTGTCCGATGCACCCAGAGGTCGTGAGCTCGGGCCCGGGGCGCTGCCCGAAGTGCGGCATGGACCTGCAGCCGAGAGATCCATCGAGGGAGAAATGAGGCTCGCTCGAGGCCACGGGTATTTGAGTCGATGACCAGCCGTGACCGCGACGAGACGCACCGGGTCCGAGACATCTTCGACCGGCTCGCTCCCCGGTACGACCGAAGCATCAGGCGGTGGGAACGGATCCTGTTCGCCGGCGGTCGTGAATGGCTGG
>JBIOXZ010000160.1:0-9741 GCA_044869895.1 Actinomycetota bacterium
GAGTCCTTCCAACGGTTATCGGCCGAAGGGGGGACGAGCTGAAGCCTCTCCTTCGGCCCAGTGCATGTAGGCATCGACCACGTTCGCGATCCGGATCGACTGCCCGTACGACCTTCCCTGCTCGCGCATGATGGTATAGATCCCTGCCCAGCGCGGTGAAAGAGGGGCAGGCAGAATCATCCGAGGCCCACCCTCCGGAACACATCCACCAGGACGGCCATGTCGTCGGCGTCGATCATGACTTCGGTCTCGACCTTCGCTGGCCGGAATCCTTCATCAAGCACCTGGCCACGCGATCCGTGCAAGGTCGTCAACTCCCTGTACCATCTCTCTTCATACGCCTCGTCGCTGGTGTCATCCATCACTGTATCACCACGCCATCTCGCCAAGTGATCTTGACACGTTCTCCGATTCGCTCCCCGCCTCGGAAGTGCTGGGCTGCAGCTCTTCCGACCGGTTGGACCTTGACGCTCTCGACCAGACGCTCCAGCCAAGATCGTGCAGCCGGGTCGGCGATGATGTCCGTGGCGAATTGATCGCTCCGAGCACCCCAGATCGGCGACAGCATCGCCCGCCTCTGAGCAACCTCGAACTCTTCCACCCCCGGCTCAGCCACGGCCAGCTGGAATAGCTGAGCCTCCAGAGATGCCTTCTCCGCCTCCAGGTTCTTCGCCGCCGCCGCCGCGAATGTCGAGCCTGTGGCGAACTCGACTGCCAGCTCCTCCAACCTCACCTCGATCTCGCCAAGCCGCGCGATGAGAGGGTCCTTGGGATCACTGAGCCTCTCGGGCTCGGGTACGCTCCTGAGTGCAGCCTCCCGAAGGACATGCACATCCAGCGCCCGGGCCGTAACTCTCAGGTGAACGGTGCCGTTCGCCTCGCAGACGTAGGAGGGTGCCCTGCTCTTCATTGTCTGGCCGCAGATCCCACAGACCAACAGACCCGTGAGGAGCCTTCGGGCACGCTTCTCGCGGCCCTTCCCCGTGCTCAGGCCGTCGAACAGCTCCCGGAGTTTCCTAGTGTCCCTGTCGGCCACGACACCGGGCTTCGGCCGGAGGAGCATGTCGCGAAGATTGGTCCTCGACCATGGCTTCCCCGTCGTGGTTGTGACGCTCCGGGCGCTCCAGTCCCGAACGAGCGAGCCGAGGCTCCCACCGTTCAGCGGGTGCTCGGTGGCTTCGCGAATCAGCAGCGCCTCGGGCTCATGGGGGATCAGCACTCCGTCGGGGCCTGGCATGTAGCCGAACGGCCTGCGGCCCCCTGTCCATCGGCCCTGCGCCCGCACTCCGGCCAAGGCCCGTTTGACCCGCTCGCTGTTTCGCTCCGCTTCCCCTTGGTCGATCGAGGCAAGGACCCGAGCCATCATGCGCCCATCAGCCGTCGTCAGGTTGACCTCGCCGCTGACGACTGTGGCGATCTGCACATGGTCGTTCGCCAGATCGATCAATCGGCCCAGGTCCGCGATCCTGCGGTACATGCGCGACGAGGAGTAGGCCACGAGAGCCCCATACTCACCGGCCTCCAGGGCCTTCAGGAGACGCTCCCACCCCGGTCGGCGTTTGCCGGACGAGGCAGACAGGTCGTTGTCCACGATCACCTCAGCGACCTCCCACCCGCGGCGCTCGGCCAGAGCTCGGCAGTCTTCCTCCTGGCGCTTCACGCCGACCTCCCGGCCCTCGCGATCGCGGCTGATGCGGCAGTACACCGCGGCCGTCGTGCTCAACGCTTCCTCCTCCGCTCCCAGGCCCCCCGATCTCGGGACCTGTACCCCGTCGCCCTAGAGCCTGGTGGCCCGCTCCGCCTCCATTCTTGGATCGCCCCGATGATCCCAGCCATGGCCAACAGCAGCGGGAGCCCCAGCAAGATGATCATCGGCAGGTACCTCATCACTCCTTCTCTCATGGCCTAGGTGGCCAGGGCGCGGACCCTCGCGGAGAGGGCCCGGCCCAAGCGGCCTAGTTCCAGTGATCGGCGTACGCAGCCCGCTCGAACCGCTCAGAGTCGAAGCGTGGGTTGTCTGCGGCCAGGACAGTCGAGATGCGCTGGACCAGCCGGGCCACGGAACCTCTCCCGGAGCAGTGCCCCGATCCGATCTCCTCGATGTACTCCAACTCGGCCCTGAACGCCTCCGCCAGCGCCCGATAGTCCTTCCGACTCATGCTCACCGTGGCACCCTCCTCTGGTCCCTGAGCGCCGCTATGCCACGGCGAGCGAGTCTACCAGCGGGCACCTGGAGACCGGAGCATCGGAGCAGGGACCGTGGCGGCCTGGCGGCGACCCGGGAGAATATGCCGGTCGTGACCGAGACCAGCCGCATCCGGAACTTCTGCATCGTGGCCCATATCGACCACGGCAAGTCCACGTTGGCCGACCGGATCCTCGAGCTGACCCACGCGGTGTCGGCCCGAGACATGCGGGACCAGTACCTGGACCGGATGGACCTGGAGCGAGAGCGGGGCATCACCATCAAGGCTCAGGCGGTGCGGCTCACACATACGGTCGATGGCATCCCGTACGTGCTGAACCTCATCGACACACCCGGGCACGTCGACTTCACCTACGAGGTGTCGCGCTCCCTCGCGGCGTGCGAGGGAGCCGTGCTGTTGGTCGACGCGGCTCAGGGAATCGAGGCGCAGACGCTCGCGAACTTCCATCTTGCCCGCGACGCGGGCCTGGCGATCATCCCCGCGTTGAACAAGATCGACCTGCCGCAGGCCGATCCGGAAGAGACGGCACGCGAGGTCGGGGAGCTGGTGGGGTCCGACCCACAGGACGTCTTTCGGATCTCGGCGAAGACCGGCCTGGGTGTGGCCGAACTTCTGCAGCGGGTGATCGAGCGCGTCCCGGCGCCGCACGGACGGCGGGAGGATCCGCTGCGTGCCCTGCTGTTCGATTCGACGTTCGACGTCTACCGCGGGGTGGTGGCGTACGTCCGGGTGAAGGACGGGGTGCTCCCGTCGCGGGCCAAGATCCACCTCATGGCGGCGCACGCCGATTCGGAGGCAGAGGAGTGCGGAGTGTTCGCCCCCGAAGCCACCCCGGTCCCTGAGCTCGGCCCCGGGGAGGTCGGGTATCTCGTCACCGGCATGAAAGACGTCCACCTGGCCAAGGTGGGCGACACGGTCACGACGCCGGGGAAGCACCGGGCCCCGGAAGCGCTGCCCGGCTATCGCGAGCCAAAGCCGATGGTGTGGAGCGGGCTGTACCCGGCCGAGGGCGGCGACTACACGGCGCTCCGCGACGCCCTGGACAAGTTGAAGCTGAACGACGCTGCCCTGCAATACGAACCGGAGACCTCCAAGGCGCTGGGGTTCGGGTTCCGGTGTGGGTTCCTGGGATTGCTGCACATGGACATCGTGAAGGAGCGACTCGAGCGCGAGTTCGGCCTGGAGCTCATCGCCACCGCGCCGAACGTGGAGTTCCACGTCATCCGGGGGAACGAGGTGATCGTGGTGCACAACCCGAGCGAGATGCCTTCGCCCGGGACGTACGACCACGTGGAGGAGCCGGTCGTGCTGGCCACGATCGTCACGCCCTCCACGTACCTCGGAGCGGTCCTGGAGCTCTGCCAGTCGCGGCGAGGCGAGCTCAGCGACATCACGTACCTGTCGCCCGAACGGGCGGAGGTCCACTATCGGCTCCCGCTCGGTGAGATCATCTTCGACTTCTTCGATCAGCTGAAGTCGAAGACCCGCGGTTACGCGTCGCTGGACTACGAGCCGATGGGCTACGAGCGAGCCGATCTCGTCCGGGTGGACATCCTGCTGCATGCTGAGCCGGTGGACGCGTTCAGCGCGGTCGTGCACCGGGACAAGGCTGCGCAGTACGGCCGGCAGCTGGTGGAACGGCTTCGCGAGCTGATCCCCCGGCAGCTGTTCGACGTGGCCATCCAGGCCGCGATCGGGTCCCGCATCGTCGCCCGGGAGACCGTCAAGGCCAAGCGAAAGGACGTGCTGGCCAAGTGTTACGGAGGTGACATCACGCGTAAGCGGAAGCTCCTGGAACAGCAGAAGAAGGGGAAAGCCCGCTTGCGCCGGGTGGGGCGAGTGGACGTTCCGCAGGAGGCCTTCATCGCTGCCCTTCGCGTGGATCAGAGGGCCGGACAGAGGGCCGGTCAGAAGGCGGGGCAGAAGCCATGACCGCCGGCCTGTACGTCCACGTCCCGTTCTGCCTCACGCGTTGCGGCTACTGCGACTTCAACGCGTACGCCGGGCTTGGCCATCTGGCGGCGCGATACGTGGGTTCCCTGGAGGCCGAGGCCGGGCTGTGGGCCGAAGAGTGGCGAGGTGAGCGCTTCGGATCGGTGTTCCTCGGCGGCGGCACCCCGACGACGCTCGACCAGGCCGACCTGGCGCGCCTGCTGGCGGGCCTTCGGGGGCGGTTCGACGTCGATCCGGGGGCAGAAGTCACGATCGAGGCCAACCCGGACACGGTCGATGCGGCGAAGCTGGCCGCGTTGCGCGAGGCCGGGTACACGCGGCTTTCGATGGGCGCGCAGTCGTTCGATCAGCGCGTCCTGGATGCGCTGGAGCGGGTGCACCGGCCCGGGTCCGTGCGGCGTGCGTTCGCCGCCGCCCGGGCCGCGGGCCACACGAACGTGAACCTGGATCTTATCTACGGAGCGAACGGGGAGACGGTCGCATCGTGGCGAAGGACCCTGGAGGAGACCATCGCGCTCGGACCTGAGCATGTGTCCGCGTACGCGCTCACGATCGAGCCGGCCACGCCGCTCGGCCGCAAGGTCCAGGCGGGGCTGGTGCGGGGCCCCGAGCCGGACCTGCAGGCCGACATGTTCGACCTCGCCTGCGAGCTGCTCGCCGAGGCCGGCTACGGCCACTACGAGGTGTCGAACTGGGCGCGCTGCGGGTTCGAGTGCCGGCACAACCTGGGCTACTGGCGGAAGCAGGCGTATCTCGGGCTGGGGGCGGGAGCCCACTCGTACCGCGACGGGCGCAGATGGTGGAACCTCCGCCCGCCGGCCGAGTACCTGGACGTCGTGGAGCGCGGCCTCCGCCCGGTCGGCGGCGAAGAGCAGCTCACGCAGCAGGACGAGCGGTTGGAGGAGGTCTTCCTGAAGCTCCGCATCCTCGAGGGCGTCCCGGTCACATCGGTCGCCGGTGACGTGGCCTGCCGCTTCCTGGAGCAGGGACTGCTCCGACGTCTGGACGGCCACCTCGTGCCGACCGAGCGGGGGATGCTGCTGTTGAACGAGCTCGTCCTGGCCCTCACCAGTTAGCCACCCGAGTAGAAAGACGGGAGTCTCGCGCCGCAGAGGCCCCCGCGCGTGGCGAACGACGGTGACCCGGAGGTCGTCGGTTCCTCGAAGTCGCGCGTTCCGACGACCTCGAGCGCACCGTCCTGTCGCAGGATGAATGTGGTCTCGTGCGCGTACCAGACGGCGTCCAATGAGTCGTGGGGCCTCGACTCCGCGGACGTCGCCACGAGCACCCGCCCGTCCGGTCCGGACTCACATCGCAGGGCGTCGAGCCGGAACGCGTCGCCACCGAGCCACAGCCGGAGTTTCTTCCCCGGCTCGTATCCCGCCACCGGATCGCCCGGCGGTGCCACCGTGACTGGAACGATGGCCGGCGAGTCAGCCAACCCGATCTTGAACAGCCTAAGGCCGGCAATGCTGAATGCGACGTCCTGCACGAGCAGCTCGTCGGTCCCGTCGACGTCGACGTCCGGCACGGCGAACGCGGTACATACCACCTCGCACTCGATCGGTCCGTACACGGCATCGGCCTGGCCGTCGCCGGTGACGTCGACGGCCACGACGTTGTCCGCTTCGCTCGCGTTCGGGCACGGGCCGACGTCCCCGCGCTTGGTGGCGACGTAGGCCGTCCCGACCGTCTGTGCGTCGCCGAAGTGGCCCTGGACAGAGGTCACGTTGCACACGCGGAACCCCAGGCCGATGTCACGTCCGGCTTCCGGGTCGGGAGACGTGACGGGCGTCGGGGTAGGTGTCGTTTCGGTGATGCCTCCGGGGAGCGGCTGCCAAGCGGGTTCGAAGCCGGCGAAGAGTCGCCGGAAGTCACTGCCGTCGGGACGAGCGCGAAACACTGCCTCGTCGTGTTCGATGAGTAGGTACTGCCCATCCGGCGACCACGCCGCCGAGAAGAGCGGGCTGAGCTTCCCGCCGGCCACGAGCGTGAGGTCCGCCCCCGTCGGCGACATCGTCCAGATCTCCGACGAACCGTCCCCATCCACCGCGCGCACGAACGCGATGCGGTCACCGTCCGGCGACCAGGCCGGGTTGGCCTCGTAGGCCTCGAAGGTCTTCGTGAGGTTCCGGAGATCCGTGCCGTCGACGCGGACCACAAACAACTCCCCGTCGTTCTGAAACACCAGGGACGTGCCATCGGCCGACCAGGTCGGTGACCCCGGACAGTCGTTCCCGCCGCTTGGGACGACACTCCTGACGCCGGTGCCGTTCGCGCGCATGACCATGATGCCGTCGCAGCCCGTCGAGAACGCGATCATCGAACCATCTGGCGACCATTCCGGTTCCTGGGCCGACAACGAGGGGTCGGTGAGCTCACTCTGGTTTCTCCCGTCGGCGTCCACCACGAAGACCGAGATCCCGTGAGCGTTGCTCCGCGCGAACGCGATCGTGGAACCGTCGGGCGACCACGCGGGGTCGAGGTCGTAGGTCTCACCGGCTGGAGGGTCGGTGATCGCCCGTGGATTGGTCCCGTCGGCCTGCCTGGTGAAGATCTGGATCTGTCCGTCGGGTCCGCTCACCGTATACGCAATCAATCCGTTCTCGACCGTCTCCCCCGGAACGATCGCGTCGGGACCCGCGCGGAAAACGCGGTTCAGCCCGAACACGCCGGCCATTGTCCCCATGACCACGACGAAAGCCAGGACTCCATGCTGCGCGCGGCGGATGATCCGGCGGCGCTCTCGCTTCGCTACAACCCGCTCGTACGCGCCCGCGGGGTCGGCCGGCGGCTCGAGCCGTCGAAGCTCCCGGGTCATGCGCTCGTCAATTCCCGGCACAGTCCTGCGCCTCCTCAATGTCCCGTTCGCCGAGCGCGGCGGCCAGGGCCTGGCGGGCCCGGAACAGCGTCGTCTTGGCCGTGCCCTCGTGGATGCCGAGCGCCGATGCGACCTCAGCCACGTTCAGCCCCAGGTAGTAGCGGAGGACCGTGGCCTCTCGCTGTCGCCTGGGGAGCGCCGCCAGGGCGCGAAGCATGTCGATGCGCTCCCCGGCATCCGACGGCACCGGGGCCGCCGTTCCCACTCGCCCCATGCGCTCCCGGGCCCGGCGCTCCGCCGCGACCCGCCGCAACCGGCTCCGCGCCAGGTTCAGCGACACCGCAGTCACCCACGCCGTCAACGACTCGATCTCGTCCCCCCGCTCGGACCGCTCCCAGGCCCTGGCCACGGCTTCCTGGACGGCGTCCTCCGCGGCGGCTCGGCTTCCCGCGACCAGCGAGAGGCCACCGACCAGCCTGGGGTAGACCGTGTGGAGGAACTCCCGGATGGCGACCTCGTGGATCAGCTCACGACACTCCTCTCACCGATAGACGCACGAGGCCGTGGCGAGGTTGACAGGTCCGAAACGGCGAAGCTAGCACTCTCCCTCGTGACTGCTAAGAATGTATGGGCTATGGGAGAACCCTCCGACCTCGGCGGGAGGAAGATCGCCGTGCTCCGTGCGGTGGTGGAGGAGTACGTGCGTACCGGGGAGCCGGTGGGCAGCGAGACCATCGCGGAGAGCACTGGGCTCGGCGTCTCCTCCGCGACGATCCGAAGCGAGATGGCCGCTCTGGAGGAGATGGGGTATCTGACCCACCCCCACACCTCGGCCGGGCGGATCCCCACCGACCTCGGGTACCGCGGATACGTGGACACGTTGCCGGCGGGTGGCCGGCTACGTGACGTCCAACGCCGGGCCATCACCGGGTTCTTCGCCGAGACCATGCTGGACTTGGAGGAGGTGCTCAAGGGAACCACCCAACTCCTGTCACGCCTGACCCAGTACGCCGGCCTGGCCGTGCCGCCGAGCATGTCCGACGAACAGTTGGTCCGGGCCGACATCGTCGACCTCGGCCCCTCGATCATGGTGCTGGTGATCGGTCAGCATGGCCGGGTGGAGAAGGCTCTCGTGGACCGGCCCCGCGAACTCGACGCACGCGCCTTGGAGGCGCTGGAGCGGCGGATCGGTGACTCCTTCGCGGGCCGGACGATGGCCGAGGCTCAGGCCCGAGCACTCCGCCTGGCCGGGGAGTCCGATCCGGCCGAGCGGGAGTTGCTGATGGCGGTTGCCGACACGCTCCGAGACATGCAACGGGGCAAGGGTGGGGACCATGTGCTCGTCGGGGGCGTGGCGAACCTTGCCGACGAGGTGGCCCACTGGCGCCGCGAGACCGTTCACCGCTTGATCGAGGCCCTCGAGCACGAATCCGAGCTCCATCGGCTGCTCCGCCAGGTGGGATCGGGAGGCGACGTGTCGGTGACGATCGGCGCCGAGCATCCGACCACCGGCGAGTGGGAAGCAGCTATCGTGGCCGCCCCGTTCCGGGTGGGGGACACGCCGATCGGCACCATCGGGGTCGTCGGGCCCACCGCCATGGACTACCTGACGGTGGTGGCGTCCGTCCGTGCGGTGGCCAAGCGGCTGTCCGAGCTCGCCACCGAGCTCGGCGCGTAGCCATGGCGAGCCTCCGCGACCTGTACGAGATCCTGGGCATCCCGCGGACCGCCACGCAGGACGAGATCAGGAAGGCCTACCGACGCCTGGCTCGGGAGCTGCATCCGGACTCGAGTCGCGACCCCGCGACCGAGGAGCGGTTCAAGGAGGTCACGGCGGCCTACGAGATCCTGTCGGACCCGGGCAAGCGGGAGCGCTACGACCTCTATGGACGGGGCGGTCCCGAGGCCTTCCCGTTCACCGACATCAGCGAGATCTTCGAGGCGTTCTTCGGGACCGGGACGTTCGGGCGACGCCGTGAGCCCACGCCGCGGACCCGGACCCGCCGCGGTGAGGACCTTCGGGCCGCGGTCATGCTGTCATTCGAGGAGGCGGCGTTCGGGGTCCGTCGGGACGTCTCGGTGGACGCCCTCCAAACGTGCGACCGCTGCGAGGGCTCTGGTGCGGAGCCCGGGTCCTCGCCCATCCGCTGCCGAACCTGTGGCGGTACCGGACAGGTCCAGGAGGTTCGACGCAGTATCTTCGGCACAGTGATGACCGCCCGCGGGTGCGCCACGTGTGAGGGGACGGGGCAGGAGATCCAGGCGAAGTGCGAACGATGCCGGGGCGAGGGCCGGGTGCTAGCCGAACGCACCATCCCGGTTGACGTTCCAGCCGGTGTGGCGCACGGCGTGGAACTTCGGGTCCCGGGCCATGGACACGCCGGTCGGGCGGGTGGGCCGCCCGGAGACCTGTTTCTCTCGATAGGTGTACGGGAGAGCCCGGTGTTCGAGCGCCGAGGCCAGGACCTGTTCGCGGTGGTGGAGGTGCCCATGGTGCAGGCCGCGCTTGGGGCCGAGCTCGAGGTCGAGACCCTCGACGGCCTTGAGCAGGTGAGGCTCGGTTCGGGGACGCAGTCGGGCACGGTGATCCGACTTCGCGGGAAGGGCATCCCCAACCTGGGACGCCGGGGGCGAGGGGATCTGTATCTCACGATCCACGTGGGGACTCCGAGAGACCTGGGAAAGGAGCAGCGGAGGCTGCTCGAGGAGCTGGCCAAGATACGAGGGGAGGCGGCCGGAGGTGGGCCCGCCGTGCGGGCT
>JBIOXZ010000161.1:0-9582 GCA_044869895.1 Actinomycetota bacterium
GCGAAAGGGGTTTGTCTGACAAATAGGATCCCTTTGGGATAGGGTTCGGGGTTGTGAGGACGAGAGAGGGCAGGGGGCTGTGGTCCTCGATCCGGGAGGAGCTGGCCCAGCGGATCGCCTCCGGGAAGATGCCCCCCGGCTCTCAGCTGCCCCCCGAGCCGGAGCTCGCGACGGGGTTCGGGGTGTCCCGAGCCACCCTGCGCGAGGCGCTCCGATCCTTGGAGGAGGACGGGTTCCTGACCAGGACCAGGGGGGCGGGAACGTTCGTCACGCACCGGCCTCGCCTCCGCAACAACCTGGACGTGAACTTCGGCGTGACCGACGCGATCCGGGCGGCGGGGATGGAGCCGGGGTCCGAGGCGGTCCAGGTCGTCGAGCGTCCCTCGTCACCCGACGTGGCGAGACGACTCGCCGTCCCATCAGGCTCCCCCATCGTGGCGGTCGAGCGGGTCCGCACGGCGGATCGCCGGCCGGTCGTGTACTCCCGGGACACCATGCCGAAGACCGTGGCGAGGGACTGGTCGGACCTCGTCGAACGGATCTCGGGCCAGTCGATCTACGAATACCTTGAACGGGACCGGGGGATCGTTGTCTACCATGGGGTGGCGAGCTTCCGGCCGATCAAGGCGGATCGGACCGTGGCCAGCCGGTTGCGGGTCATCAAGGGAGCGCTCCTCCTGTACATCCGCCAGGTCGACTACGACGACCAGGGCCGACCGGTCCTTCTCTCGGACGAGTACCACCTGGCCGATGCGTTCGAGTTCACCGTGGTCCGGCGGGGACCGGGGAGGAGGTTCGGGTGAACGTCCAGACCGGCACGTCCATGCGCCTGAGACGCGTGATCGACCCCGCCGGGATGTCGGTGATCTGCGCACTCGACCACGGCATGACCTCGCCGCAGTTTCTGGAGCCTCTCGCCGACATCGCATCGAGGACGGCCGATGCCGTCGCGGGAGGTGCCAACGTGATCATGATGAGCAAGGGCATGATCCGCATGGCTGCGCCGGCGTTCGCCCGCGAGACGGCGCTTGCCCTGCTCCTGTCGGCGTCGGCGAACCCCGACGGCGCACGTCCCGAAGTGGTCCAGATCGCCGAGGTGGAGGAGGCTCTTCGCCTTGGGGCCGATGCAGTGGTGCTGTTCACCGCGCTCGGTGGCGACGGCGAGCCGGAGATGATTCGCACCCTCGCCGCCGTGAGCCGGGAGTGCCAGAGGCTGGACATGCCGTTCATCGCCGAGGCCGAGTTCCCCACCACGTACGCGTCGGTCGAGGACCTCAAAGACGAGTACGGGTTCGAGTACCTGCGGCGCGACGTTCGGCTCTGCGCGGAGCTGGGGGCCGACATCGTCAAGACGAACTGGCCCGGGGATGCCGACTCCTTCGCCAAGTTGGTGGAAGCCACGTCGGGCATCCCCGTCGTCCTGGCGGGAGGGTCCCGGCTCGAGGATCGCGAGCTTCTGGTGCGGATGGAGCAGGCCGTGGCCGCCGGGGCCATCGGGTGCTCGGTGGGACGCAATATCTTCATGCATCGGTCCCCTGAAGGCATCACCCGCGCCCTGTCGCGCGTGATCCGGGAGAGGTGGAGCGCCGACAAGGCCCACGAGGCCCTCCTGGATGAGCTGGGAGGTCGGGGGTGAGGGCCGCCTTCATGCACGACGTCGAGGTGGTGAAGGTCGAGGAGACAGACGAACCGCACCTCGATCCGGAGGGCGCGATCATCCAGGTCGAGGCCTGCGGGATCTGCGGCACCGACGCGCGTACGTTCTTCAACGGCGATCCGCGCGCCCCGGCCCCCTGGGTGCTCGGGCACGAGCCCGTGGGAACCGTGGTCGAGGTGGGGGCCGGTGCCAAGCTCCCAGCGGGGGTGACGAAGGGCGCGCGGGTCTTCCTGGGGTCGATCCTCACGTGCGGCGAGTGCGCGTGGTGCGCGGACGGCCGCGAGAACCTGTGCGAGCGCGAGGAGCTGTACGGATACGCGCCGCACCACGGCGCGTACGCGGAGTACGCGGCGGTGCCGCCCATCGCCACGAAGAACCTCATCGCACTACCGTCCGAACTCCCCTCCGACTTGGCCACGGTGGCCGACCCGTTCGCTTGCGCCCTGAACGGCGCTGAGGTGCTCGACACTCGCTACGGGGACACCGTCACGATCATCGGGGCGGGGCCGATCGGCTGCTGGCAGGCGGTCCTTGCCCGAGACCGAGGCGCGGGCCGCGTGTACCTCACCGAAGTGAGCAAGGAACGGCTGGAGATCGCCCTGGAGGCAGTGGGGCAGTTCGTGGACGACGCCTGGGTGGCCGGCGAGGACAACGGCGTGGAAGAGCTGCTCTCCCGCACCGGCGGGGCCGGTGCCGACCGAGTCATCGTGGCGGCACCGTCGAAACAGGCGCAGCAGGCCGCACTGTTCATGGCGGCCAAGCAGGCCCGGCTCGTCTATTTCGCGGGCCTGCCGAAAGCCGATCCGGTGAGCCCGCTCGACATGAATCAGCTGCACTACAAAGAGCTCACGGTCCTGGGATCCTACGGCTGCACGCCGCGGCAATACCGCATCACGATGGACTACCTGAACCGGCGGCGGGACGATCTCGGGCGCATCGTCACGCATCGATTCCCACTGGACCGGATCGCGGAGGCCTTCGCCACGATCCGGGCCGGCACCGGGCTGAAGATGGTGGTCGAGCCCGGAGCGTCGGCGTGACCGGGCCGTACGTCATCGGGTGCGACGTCGGTAGCCAGGGGACGAACGCCGCTCTGTACGCGGCGGACGGAACCCTCGTCGCCTCTGCGTACGAGGGGTACGACCTCGCGTTCCCTCGTCCCGGGTGGGCCGAGCAGGATCCGACAGAGTGGACCACCGCAGTGAGCGACACCGTCGGCAAGCTGGTGCAGGAGGTGCCGGAGGGCCCGAGCGCGATCAAGGGCCTGTCGTTCGGGAGCCAGCTCGACGGTATGGTGGCATGCGACGCAGGGGGGAGGCCGCTCCGCCCCGCGATGATCTGGATGGATCGGCGTGCCGAGGCCCAGGCCGCGGCCCTCGCAGAGAGGATGGCGCCGTCCGATTTCTATCGCCACGTGGGTGCGAACCTCGACTCATCGCACGCCGTGTTCAAGGCGCTGTGGATCCGCGACGAGGAGCCCGAGGTGTTCTCGGATGCCGCCCACTTCATGCCGCCCGGGTCGTTCGTGCTTCGGGATGTGACCGGGGTGCTCGCCGTCGACTACTCGAACGCGTCGTCCCTCGCGCTCCTCGACCCCAGGACGCGGACGTGGTCCGACCCGGTTCTCGAGGCGGTGGGGCTGTCTCCCACGCAACTGCCCGTGCTCGCCGCCGGGACGGAGGCGGTCGGCACCGTCACCTCTTCGTTTGCCGAGGCGACGGGGCTGTCCCCCGCCACCCTGGTGGCGGTGGGTTGCGGCGACGAGATGGCGGCAACGCTCGGGGCGGGCGTGTACTCGCCTGGCGAGGTGTGCGACGTGGTGGGGACGGCGGAGCCCGTATGCGCCGCGTCCGACCTGCCCCGGGAGGACCCCACCATGCTGGTGGAGTGCCACCCGCACGCCGACCCGGCGGTGTGGCTCCTGGAGAACCCGGGCTTCGTCTCCGGCGGCAACCTGCGGTGGTTCCGGGACGAGTTCGCTCCGCTCGAGCGCCAGTCCGAGGCCGAAGGCAAAGGCGACGCTTTCGACCTGCTCGCGGAGGACGCGGCCGGGGTCCCGCCCGGCTCCGAGGGACTGGTGTTCCTGCCATGCATGCAGGGGGCCATGACGCCGGAGTGGAACGGGGCCGCCCGTGGCGTCTTCTACGGGCTCACGCTGGCTCACACCCGGGGGCACATGATGCGGGCCATCCTCGAGGGGAGCGCGTTCGGCCTTCGCGACATCCTGGACGCGATGGGGAACGCGGGACTCGGGGTTCGCCGGCTCACCATCGTCGGTGGGGGAGCGAAGGGACGGCTGTGGCGGCAGATCAAGGCGGACGTCACCGGCCTGCCGGTGCGGATCCCGAAGAGCGTCGAGACGACGGCGACCGGCGCGGCCATCCTCGCGGCCGTGGGCTCACGGGTTCATGCCTCGGTTCCAGAGGCCGTGGCGTCGTTCGTGTCCTTCCAGCCCGACGAGCATCAGCCCGATCCAGAGAAGCGAGAGGCCTACGAGGAGGGCTACCAGAAGTACCGCGAGGTGTACTTCGCCCTGAAGCCCGTCTTCGCCTCGGGTTAGGCAGCGATGGCCGAGCGCCGGGAGAAGAGATCGTGGCGACCCGCCCGCGTGTCGTCGATGCCCTCGGTGAAGGACGCGGCCCGGAGATTCTGCCCGCCCTACGTCGTCGCGGTGGAGGCTCCATGGGCGCTGCGCGTGAAGCTGACCGACCCCTCAGGCCGCCGCCCCGACATCTCGGTCGGCCACCGGCATGAGCGCCGTCTCTTCCTGAAGGCCAACTACCTCTCGCTCGCATCCACCGTTCCGGGCACGGGGCCCGAGCGAGACGCCGAGCTCACGTTCCGGTTCCGAGGACCCTTCTCGCATCAGCGGACGCGGTTGGGGTGGAAAGCTCCGGTCCCAGGCGGGCCCGAATGGCTCGCGCGGGCACAAGGTCCTTTGCTCGAGGCCGTCCGGGGGGTCGAGGCCGTGCAGTCGCTCCGCCTGAGGTGGTCCGCCGGGGAGGGCGCCTGGAAGGTTCGGCTTGAGACGCTGTCGGGATCCATGATGACCGGCTTCATGACCCCGCTACCGGTCGCCGTCCCATTCGATCAGCGCGAGGCGGATTCGTTCATTGCCCTCGTTGATGTCTTGTCTTCCCCAGCCTGACCCTCGGTACGCCGCCTACTCCGGCGTGACGTAGGCCGCCGTGATGCCCCCGTCCACCACGAGGGCGGCCCCGGTCATGTACGAGGACTCGTCGGAGGCCAGGAACAGCGCCGCCTTGGCGATCTCCTCGGCCTGGCCGAAGCGGCCCATCGGGATGTGCACCAGCCGGCGTTGCCGCCGGGCAGGGTCCGCCAGCAGCTCCTGGAGCAGCGGGGTCTCGATGGGCCCGGGGCACAGGGCGTTCGCGCGCACGCCCCTGCGGGCGAACTCCACGGCGATCTCCCGGGTCATCGACAACACGCCCCCCTTCGAGGCCGTGTAGGCGATCTGCGGGGTGGCCGCCCCCATCAGCGCCACGAACGAGGCAACGTTGACGATCGAGCCCCCTCCTGACCCGATGATCGCCGGGATCCCGTAGCGGCACCCCAGGTACACGCCCTTGAGATTGATGCCGATCGTGAGATCCCACACCTCCTCGGGCGTCTCGGTCACCGAGCCGTCCCGTTCCGGGAAGACCCCGGCATTGTTGTAGAGGACGGTGAGCCCTCCGAAGGTGTCCACGGCGAAGCGCACCATGGCCTCGGCGTCGGAGGCCCGCGACACGTCGGCGTGCACGTACGCCGCCTGCGCGCCACCGTCGCGGATGGCCGCCGCAACCGCCTCCCCGGCCTCGTCGGCGACGTCGGTGAGCACGACCTTGGCCCCTTCCTGCGCGAACAGGTGCGAGGCCACCTTCCCCATACCACTCGCCCCCCCGGTGATCAATGCCACCTTGCCGTCCAGCCGGCCCATCCCCACGCTCCCTTCCATCGCTCGCGGCCGGCCTCGCCCGACGCGGTCCGCGAATGCCTATCATCGACCACCAGCCGGCGGGCCAGGAACGGATCCCGCCACGGACAGGGAGACCAGGCCGCCGATTGGTAGATTCGGCGTTCGATGGACCTTCCCGAAGAGCTGGCCAGCCGGCCACCGCGAAAGCCCGGTCAGGAGCCGACGGCGACCATCACGCTCGAGGCATATGGGCGCCTGAGGGCCGAGCTGAACGAGCTGACCTCGTCCGGCCGTTCCCACATGGCCGAACGGCTGAAGGCGGCGCGTGAGCTCGGCGACATCCGCGAGAACGCCGAGTACGACTCGGCGAAGAACGAGCAGGCCCTCATGGAGTCGCGGATCCGGAGCCTGGAGCGGATGCTGCGAGATCCGGAGATCATCGAGGCGCCGCCCCGCTCCGACGTCGTGACGCCCGGGATGCTCGTGACGGTCAGGGCGCTGGACGACGAGGACCCCGACGACGAGACGTACCTGCTGGCCGAGTCGGCGGAGGAGCGGGCGACCGGAGTCCGAACCATCACCACCACGTCGCCGCTCGGTCAGGCCCTCATGGGCGCCCGTTCGCAAGAGCAGGTCTCGTACGAGGCGCCGGGCGGCACCTTCCGCTGCGTGGTCGTGAGCTTTCGGCCGAACGGCGGCTAACTTCGCCGCGGCTTCCCCGGAGGGGTAGCCTCCCGTACAGGATGAGCGAGTCGCCCGGGACCGAGCCCCAGGCGCCCGCGCCCCGCGTGCGGGACATGCCGGCTCCTCGGAAGACCACAGGCGTGTTCGGTCCGGCCTTGCGATTCGTCTTCACCTGGCCCTACCGGGCCATCCTGGCCGGGCTGTATCGAGCCGGGGTGCGTCCCTGGCAGCTCACGGTTGCATCGCTCCTGGCGAACGTGGTGGTCGGCTGGCTCCTGCTCACCGGGCGCCGGTTCCTGCCGGGCGCCCTGCTCATACCGGCGGGGTTGTTCGACGTCTTCGACGGGGCCGTGGCCCGGTTGCGAGGCGAGGACCGCCGGGCGGGAGCGTTCCTGGATTCGGTGCTCGACCGGATCGGCGACATGGTCCTATTCGGGTGCCTGTACTGGTCCGAGCAGGACCAGGGACACGTTCTCGCCGCGGCCCTGGCGCTCGTCACGCTGGTCACGGCCCTGACGGTGAGCCACGTGCGCGCGGAGGCAGAGGCAGCGGGGATCCAGCTCTCCAAGGGATTCTTCCAGCGGCTGGAGCGGTACGTGGCCATGACGGTCGGGCTCATGGTGCCGCGGGCCCTGGTGCCGATGCTCGTGGTGCTCGTGGCGTTGGGAGGCGCGACGCTGTTGCAGCGGGGGTCGTCGGCTCTGCGACGGCTGTCCCGTCCCACCGAGGATCAGCGCTGGCAGGATGGGCAGAAGTAGGTCGTCCGCCCCGCCACCACGGTTCGTGAGAGTTCCGACCGGCACCGAGGGCACCTGCCCCCAGGACGGCCCCGCACCCGGCTGAGCCAGCCCCGCCGGGTCTCCAGGTAGTCGAAGTCCTCCACGGCGGCGCCGAGGACCCGCCGCAACGTTCGGAACAGGCGAGCTCGGTCGTTCGCGTCCAGGTCCTCCACCCGCCGACGGGGGTGGATCCTTGCCTGCCACAGGATCTCGTCGGCCACGAGGTTCCCGATCCCGGCCACGAGCCGTTGGTTCATCAGGAGGGCCTTCACGCCTCCGCGCCGGCGGGAGAGCGATCCCAGGAACTCGTCGCGCTCGACGCGGAGGGCGTCGGGGCCGAGGCTGCCCAACACGACCTTCAGCTCGTCGTCGTCACCGGCCAGCCACACCCCGCCGAGCCGCCGCATGTTTCGGTAGCGGAGCTCGCCCTCGTCGAACACGAGCACCAACCGATCGTGACGATGTCGATCGGGCTCGTCGCCCGACCACACGAGGTCCCCGGTCATGCCGAAATGGAACAGCAGGGTTGGGCCCGCCGCCGGGCACACGAGCCATTTCCCATGCCGCATGGGTTCCTCGAATCGGTGACCGGTCAGAAGGCGGCCGACGTGCTCCGGAGCCGCGTTCCTGACGATGGCCCGGTCAGGGACGTCGACGGCCCGCACGGTCCGGCCTGTCGCGTGCTCGGCGAAGAACCGTCGGTGCGCCTCAACCTCGGGAAGTTCGGGCACAGCGGTAGTGTTACCGAAAGGTTCGCCGACATCCGCCGAAGGTTCGAAAGGACGAGGCCGTGGCCAACTACATCCGGGTCGCATCCCTGGCAGAGGTGCCCGAAGGGGAGCTCCGGGGGTTCGAGCTCGCCACAGGGAGGATCACCGTGGCCCACGTGGAGAACGAGCTCTTCGCCCTCGGCGACGAGTGCACCCACGAGGGGTGCCTCCTGTCGGAGGGAGAGGTCGACGAGTCCGCCGACACCGTGGTCTGTGCGTGTCACGGAAGCGCCTTCGACCTTCGCACCGGCGAGCCCGTCGAGGGTCCGGCCCAGGATCCCGTGCCAACGTTTCCCGTCCGGCTCGTGGAGGGCTGGATCGAGCTGGTGCCGATCGCCTCAGGAGGAGACACGTGAGCCTGGGGCGCAAGACCGGATGAGCGCCCAGCTGCCACCACAGGCCGTCGTCATCTTCGGGGCCTCCGGGGACCTGACGAGGCGCAAGCTCCTGCCGGCCTTCTGGAGCCTGTTCGTCCAGGGGCTGCTCCCCAAGGGATTCGCCATCACCGGGTACGCGCGCACCGAGATGACCGACGAGGAGTTCCGGGAGCAGGCCCGCGAATCGGTCAAGCTGTTCGGCCGATGGTCGCCGGATGACGACGCATGGCGGGGGTTCGCCGAGCGCCTCTCGTACCTCCCGGGAGAGTTCGCGAGCGAGCGCGCGATGATCCGGCTGGAGAAACACCTCACCTCGGTCGACGAGCGGTCCGGCACCGAGGGAGGGCGGTTCTTCTACGCAGCCACGCCGACCACCGTTTACCCGGACATCGTGCGCCGTCTCGCCGAGGCCGGCCTGCACCGGGACGCCAAGGTCGTCTTCGAGAAGCCGTTCGGCCACGACCTCGCTTCGGCCCGTGAGCTGAACGCGAGGATCCACGAGGTCTTCGACGAGTCCCAGATCTTTCGGATCGACCATTACCTGGGCAAGGAGACCGTCCAGAACATCCTGGCCTTCCGGTTCGCCAACGGGCTCTTCGAACCGGTGTGGAACCGAAGGTACCTCGACCACATCGAGCTCACCGTGGCCGAGGACATCGGAATCGATGGGCGGGGGGCCTTCTACGAGCAGACGGGAGCCATCCGCGACCTCGTGGTCACCCACCTCTTCCAGGTCTTGACGTTCCTGTCCATGGAGGCGCCGGTCTCCTTCGACCCCGACCGCCTACGCGACGAGACTGTGAAGGTCCTGCGGAGCGCCCAACCCTGCGACCCCTCGCAGGTGGTCCGGGGCCAGTACCGCGGCTACCAGGGAGAACCAGGCGTCGCGCCCGACTCGACCGTCGAGACGTACGCCGCCCTCAGGTTGGAGATCGACAACTGGCGGTGGGCGGGCGTTCCGTTCTTCCTGCGGACGGGGAAGCGGATGGCCGCCAAGTGCAGCGAGATCACGCTCAAGTTCCACAAGGTCCCCTTCAACGTGTTCAGGGCGACGGACATCCATCTGCCCAGGCGCGACCATCTGACCATCAGGATCCAGCCCAACGAGGGGATCACGCTCGCGGTGAACGCCAAGAAGCCGGGGCCGGGTCTGGAGCTGGAGCGCGTCACGATGGACTTCGACTACGAGGACGAGTTCGGGGGGCCGATCGCCGACGCGTATGAGCTCCTGCTCCTCGAGGTCATGGAGGGCGACCACACGCTGTTCCTGCGCGAGGACGGCGTGGACCGGGCGTGGGAGGTCCTCCAGCCGGTGCTGGACCATCCGGCGCCGGTCGTGGAATACGAGCAAGGTAGCTGGGGGCCGGCCGAGGCGGACGCGTTGATCGCCCCCCAC
>JBIOXZ010000162.1:0-39971 GCA_044869895.1 Actinomycetota bacterium
ACCGGAAGGATCACGCCCCGCGACACGATGGCGGTGGAGCTGGTCGGGCTGTACTGGCACTTCGTCGACATCGTGTGGATCGTGATCTTCACGGTCGTGTACCTGATCCCGACGGGAAAGTAGGCAGCGGAGTGGAACGAGCCGACGTGCGGGAACCCGCCTCGCCGACGCCCTCCAGGGGCCGGACGGTCCGCCACCCCAGCCCCAAGGAGTACGTCCGCATCGCCGTCGTCCTGGGCGTGGTCACCGCGATGGAGGTCGCCATCTACTACGCCGAGATCTCGCGGGCCCTGCTGATCCCGGCCCTGCTGATCTTCGCAGCCATCAAGTTCGTGTTGGTCGTGTTGTGGTACATGCATCTCCGGTTCGACAGCAGGACCTACGCCCGGTTCTTCATGATCGGGCTGGCCGGAGCGGTGACGCTGTACCTCGTCGTCCTGCTCACGTTCCAGGCGTTTTCGGGGTAGGTCGTGGCCCTGCCTCCCTGGCACGCGCACCCGGACGTCTTGGTCCTGTTCGCCGGCATTGAGGCCGGATACCTCGCGGCGGTGCGCCGGCACCGGCAGGAGCGCGGGGGAGAGGACCCCGAGTGGCGGCGCCGAGCCACGCTCTTCTCGTTGGGGGTCCTCGTCCTGTGGGTGGGCGCGGACTGGCCCATCCACGATCTGGCCGAGCGGTACCTGTACTCGGTGCACATGGTGCAGCACCTGCTGTTCACCCTGGTCGCCCCGCCGCTCCTGCTGGCCGGGATGCCGCCCTGGCTCCTGCGGCTGATGATCCGCCCCCGCCCGGTCCAGCGCGCGTTCGGGTTCTTCACCCGCCCCCTGGTTGCGCTCATCGTGTTCAACGGGGTCCTACTGTTCACGCACTGGCCGGCGGTGGTCGAGGCTTCGGTGCGGTCGGAGGGACTCCACTTCGGGCTGCACGTGGTGCTGGTGCTCTCCGCGCTCGCCATGTGGTGGCCGGTGATGTCGCCGATGCCCGAGATGCCCCCGCTGCCCCCTCCCGGTCAGATGCTCTACCTGTTCCTCCAGTCGCTCGCCCCAACCATCCCCGCGTCGTTCCTGACGCTCGGGTCGACCCTGCTGTATCCGGTATACGGAACGTTCCCCAGGATCTGGGGCATCTCGGCGCACTCGGACCAGCTCGTCGCGGGGCTCATCATGAAGCTGGCTGGCGGAGCCATCCTGTGGGGGTTCATCACCGTCATCTTCTTCCGGTGGCACGATCGCGAGCGGCAGACGGGATGGGATCCGCTCCAGCTTCGTCAGGTCGAGCGCGAGGTGACATCGGAGCTGTCGAAGCGATGAGGACGAGCACGCGCGACCGGGTGGTCCTGCCGATCCTCCTTCCCATCGTCATGCTGCTGGTGATCGCGGCAGTGCTGTTCGGGTTCTCCCGGATCCTGCTCTCGCTGACGGCGGACGCTGCCACCGCCATCGCCCTGATCGTGGCCCTGTCCATCCTGGTGGTTGCGGCCGTGGTGGCCAGCAGGTCGGTGGTCCGGGCCTCCAGCCTGGCCTCCATGCTGGGGGCCGTCGCCGGCGTGGCCATGCTGGCGGGCGGCATCGCGCTGATCGCCGTGGGGGCCGGCGGAGAGCAGGAGGGAGGCGGCGGCCCGGCGGTCACGATCTCGCTGGTCGCGAAAGACATCACTTTCGACAAGACCAAGCTCTCGGTTCCCGCGGGCGAGCCCTTCGCCATCGACTTCGACAATCAGGACGCCGGGATCCAGCACGACGTCCAGATATTCGACAACGAGGGCTTCACCGGCACGCCCCTCCTGAACGGGGAGATCGTCACGGGCCCGGCCAAGGTCACCTACGAGGCCCCAGCGCTCGAGTCAGGGACGTACTTCTTCCATTGCAGCGTGCACCCGGCCCAGATGCACGGCACGATCCTGGCCACGGCCGGACGCCCGGGCGGCGGGGGCGCCATGGTGACCGTGGCGGCCCAGGGCCTCCAGTTCGACACCGACCGCATCGAACTCCCGGCGGCGCCGTCCACCATCCACTTCGAGAACGACGACCCCGGGATCCAGCACAACATCGCGATCTTCACCGACAGCACGCTCGGGACGAACCTGTTCCGCGGGGAGATCGTGACCGGCCCCGCCACGGTCGACTACGCGATCCCGGCGCTCGATCCGGGGTCCTACTACTTCCACTGCGACGTGCACCCCACGATGAGCGGGACGGTCCTGGTGAAGGGAGGTGGCGGCGGGCCGCCGCCCCCGAGCGCCTCGCCAGGCGGCGGCGGAGGTGGGGGTGGCACGGCGAACCCGTCGACCATCACGGCCCAGGGACTCGCGTTCAGCACCGCTGAGATCACGCTTCCACCCGATGCTCCCTCGACCATCCAGTTCGAGAACAAGGACGCCGGCGTGTCCCACAACATCGCCATCTACACGGACAGCTCGCTCGGCACGAACCTGTTCAAGGGCCAGATCATCACGGGCCCGGCATCGATCGATTACTCCATCCCTGCTCTGAAGCCCGGGACGTTCTACTTCCACTGCGACGTCCATCCCACCATGCACGGGTCGGTCACCGTCGGCTGAGCTCGACCGTCGCCGGACCGTCACGGTGGCAAGATGGGCAGGACATGAGGCGATCACTCGTCCTGGGGCTCGCGCTCCTCGCCACGTGCACCAGCCCGTCCGGACAGGAGCCGGGGCTGCGGGAGATGTCGAAACCGCTCCCGGTCCTCCGAGGCGAGACCCTCCAGGGTGGCTCGGTGTCCCCGGCCGAGTACCGGGGCGGGGTGATGGTGGTGAATTTCTGGGCCACCTGGTGCGGGCCGTGCCGCAAGGAGCAGCCGGGGTTGGAGCGGGTATGGCAGGAATTCCGGGACCGGGGCGTGTACTTCCTGGGCGTGAACTACCGCGACGACCCTGTCGCGGCCCGGGCCTACCTGAAGGACTTCGCCGTGACCTATCCGAGCATCCTGGACCAGGCGGGCGCGCTGGCCTTCGACTTCGGGTTCGTCGGACTGCCCGACACCTACGTGGTCGACCGGTCCGGGCGGATCAGGTACTGGGGGTTCGGGGCCGTGGACGAGCAGGAGCTGCGGTCACTCGTGACGAAGCTCCTCTCCGAGGGCTCGTGACCGGGGGCTAGCTCGCCATCAGCACCGCGTCCGCCGCCACCGCCACGAACAGGAGCGCCAAGTACGCGATGGAGAACGTGAACAGGCGCATGGCCAGCGCCGGGGTCCGCTCCCGCCACAGTCGGAGGGCGCGGTACACGAACAGCCCGCCCAGGACCACGGCGGTGCTCAGGTAGACCGGCCCCATGTGTCCAACCGGGTACAGCACCAACGTCGTGGCGAACAGAGCCAGCGAATACTGCAGGATCTGCCGGCGGGTTTCCTCGGCACCCCGCACGACCGGCAGCATGGGGATGCCGGCCGCCGCGTAGTCGGCCCGGTACCGAA
Organism: Actinomycetota bacterium; assembly: GCA_044869895.1. GTDB lineage: Bacteria > Actinomycetota > UBA4738 > UBA4738 > HRBIN12 > AC-69. Next base: position 3,436 of record JBIOXZ010000162.1, read on the forward strand.
GGGCCAGGGCCCAGAAGTGCGGTGGAGTCCACACGAACACGATGGCGAACAACACCCATGCGGGGAGCCCGACGGAGCCCGTCACCGCCGCCCACCCCACGAGCGCGGGCACCGCGCCGGCGGCGCCGCCGATCACGATGTTCTGGGTGGTCGTCCGCTTCAACCAGAGCGTGTAGACGAAGACGTAGAACGCGATGGCCGACAGGGCCAGCGATCCCGCCAGCACGTTCACGGCGATCGAGAGGAACAGGAACGACACGGCGCCGAGGACGTAGCCGAACCGGAGAGCCCGCTCGGGCGAGACCTGATGGGCGGGGAGCGGCCGGCGGCGAGTCCGCCGCATCACCTCGTCGACGTCGCGGTCGAGGTAGCAATTGATCGCATTGGCCGAGCCGGCCGCAAGGGTCCCGCCCGCGAGCGTGGCGAGCACCAGCCATGGAGACGGCAACCCACGTGCCGCCAGCACCATGGCCGGCACGGTGGTCACGAGCAGCAGCAGGATGATCCGGGGCTTCGTCAGTCGAAAGTACGTGACCATGGTCTCGCGGAGCGACCTCGGGCCGGCCATCACCTCCGCGTCGGCCTCGGTGCGCTCGGCCTCCGCGGCCGCACCCCGGCGTGCCAGGGTGGTCAGGGCCACCAACGTGGCCCAGATGAGTACCGAAAGCGCCACGTGCAGCACGACGGCCCAGGGGCGCAGCCTGGTCCAGACGTTCGCCGCCCCGACCATCACCTGCGCGACGAACAGGGCGAGCGCGAGGGTGGACAGGGAGGTGAGGTCGCGCGACCGGCGAGGGAGCGTGCGAGCCCGGATGGCAACCCACAGGATCAGCAGCAGCGACACCACCGCCAGCACCCGATGCAGGAACATCGCCGTCGCGGCACCCCCGAGCATCGGCACCAACCGTCCATCCATCAGCGGCCAGTCGGTGAAGACGAGCTGGGATCCCGAGGCCCGCACGTACGTCCCCACCAGGAGGAGGCATGCGGTGAAGGCCGCGGTGACCAGTGCCAGTCGGGCGAAATGCGATCGGGCGGCCTCGGGCCGGGCGGGAGGAACCCCGGCCAGGACCGCAAGGACCACCACGTCGGCCACCAGGACGAGTGCCAAGGCGAAGTGAGCAGTCACCCACCATGGGTCCAGATCTGTCCGGACCACGATCGCACCGAGGACGGCCTGGCCCAGCACCAGGGGGACGGCCGCGAGGGCCGACCACAGGAGGGCCCGGTCGCCTCGGTGTCGCAGCCAGGCGTCGATCGCCGTCGCGCTCGCCAGGAGGATGACGGCGAATGCCAGGAGCCGGTGCGAGAATTCGATCAACGAGTGGATGGTCCCCGTGGGGAAGAGCCGTCCGGGCTCGCAGGTCGGCCACGATGAGCAGCCGAGCCCCGACCCCGTTCCCCGGACCAGCCCGCCCACGGTGAACAGCGTGACGGTGGTGGCTGCGGTGGCGAGGGCGAGCTTCTGGAACCGGGTCATCGCGGCGAACGTCGGCCCTGAGGCCGGCGTCCACTATATCCCGGGGTCCTCCACGAGCGCCGCCTTGCCATACTTCGTGACCATGGATCCCGAGATCCTCGTCGCTCCTGCGGCGCTCGATTCGGTGCGCCGCCGGGTCGAGGATGCCCTTGCCTCGTTCCTCCAGGAGCGACGAGAGACGATGGCGGCGATCTCGCCCGAGGCGGCGGAGATGGTGGACGAGCTCCGGCGGATCGTGGCTGCGGGGGGCAAGCGCATCCGTCCGGCCTTCTGCTACTGGGGATACCGGGCGGCGGGAGGAGATGACGGCGAGCCGATCGTCCATGCCGCGGCGGCCCTCGAGCTGTTCCACACGTTCGCCCTGATCCACGACGACGTCATGGACGAGAGCGAAACCCGACGAGGCGAGCCCACGACGTACGTCCGGTTCGCCGGCGCTCGCGCCGGCGAACCGGACGCCCTGCGGTTCGGGCGCTCCGTTGCCGTCCTCATCGGCGACCTGGCCGCCGTGCTCGCCGACGAGGCCCTCATCGACTCGGGATTCGCGTCCGAACGGCTCCTCCCCGCCCTCAGGCGATACGCGCTGATGCGCGAGGAGGTCGCCGCCGGCCAGTTCCTCGATGTTCGCGGCGCGGTGGGGACGCGGTCGGCGGATCGGATCGCGTTGTTGAAGACTGCTGCCTACACCGTGGAGGGGCCCCTGCACATCGGCGCGCTGCTCGCGGGCGGATCGCCCGAGCTCCTCGCCGCGCTGACCCGATTCGCCCGGCCCCTTGGGATGGCCTTCCAGTTCCGCGACGACCTCATCGACGAAGGCGAAGGTGCGGTTCCCGGGGCCGCGGCGGCCGTGGTCAACCGCATGATCGACGAGGCCCGGTCGGCCGTGCGCGATCCCGCGATTCCGGGGGGTGCGGCGGAGGCGCTCGGGTCACTGGCCCTGGCCCTTGCCCTTCCGGAGGGCTGAATGGACCTCACCGCGGCGCGCAAGCTGTTCGCACCTTTGCCCGTCGCCAGCGTCGCCACGGTCGGCCCCGACGGAGCACCCCACGTCGTGCCGCTGTGGTTCGTATGGCCGGAGGACGCGATCTACGTCTCGGCCCGGCGCCCCGGCCGCACGTGGACCAACGCCACATCGGAGCCGCGCGTCTCGATCGCCATGGACGTCGGAAGGAGCTGGGTGGAGGTCGCGGGCATCGTCGTCCACGGCCGGGCCGAGCCGCTGGCCCCCGACCACCCCGCGATGCGAACCCCAATATCGGCCTGGCACGAGAAGTACCGCTCGCTCCTGGCCGGCGACGGGTTCGCTCGGTTCACCGAGGAGATCCGGGTGATCGGGTTCCTCCGGGTCCCACCAGAGCGCGTCTTGACCTGGGATCACGCTCGGGCGTGACCCTCGTTGCCCACTCAGATCACCGGGTCTAGGCTCTCGTGAACGCCTTCACAAGGGTGCTAGGCTTTGTGAAGAAATTCACAAGCGGTCTGGGGGAAGCGGCGTGACCGTCCCGGCGGGCGACAGGCGAGAGGTCGACGTGCTGGTGGTGGGGGCCGGCCCCGGCGGCTCCGCCACCGCTTACCACCTGGCTCGACATGGCGTCGACGTCCTGCTGGCCGAGCGCTCCGCGTTCCCTCGGGAGAAGGTGTGCGGCGACGGCCTGACACCCCGCGGGGTCAAGTCCATCGAGAGGATGGGGATCGATCCACACGACCCGGGCTTCGAGCGGGTGGATGGCCTTCGCATCCGGTCCCGCAAGGTCACGATGGAGCTCCCGTGGCCTCGACTCTCGGCCTTTCCGGACTACGGGCTGGTCCGAACGCGGCTGGACTTCGACGAGCTCCTGGCGCGCAGGGCGGAGAAGGCCGGGGCCGCGTTGCTCGAGCGGACCGAGGCCGTGTCGCCCGTGTTCGACGACGGCTGGGTGGCAGGCGCTACGACCCGAAATCTGGATGACGAGGGGGCCGAGCCGGTGGAGGTCCGGGCTCGATTCGTGGTGGCCGCCGACGGCGCCGCCTCGCGGTTCGCCGCAACGGCGGGCGTGCGAAGGGATCCCTCCCGACCGCTCGGCATCGCCGCCCGCCGCTACTACCGCGTCGACCGCCGCCCGGGACCGTGGCTCGAGGTGTGGTTCGACCTGTGGGACGGCGACGCCCTGATGCCCGGGTACGGCTGGCTGTTCCCCCTGTCCGACGACAGGGTGAACGTGGGGGCCGGCCTGCTGAACACGTTCGAGAACTTCCAGAACGTCTCGGCCCAGCGAGTGTTCGATTCCTTCGTCCGGATGCTTCCCGAGGACTGGAACGTCTGTGAAGAAACCGCCGAGGGCCGCGTCCTTTCGGGTCCCATCCCCATGGGCCTGAACCGGACCCCCCAGGCCGTCCCGGGCATGGTGGTGGTGGGCGACGCCGCCGGTGCGGTGAACCCGTTCAACGGCGAGGGCATCGCGTATGCCATCGAGTCCGGGGAGATCGCGGCCGAGCTGATCCACGATGCGCTGGTCTCGAACCGTCCCGGCATCGCGCACATGTACCCGACGGTCCTCCGCGAGCGGTACGGACGGTACTTCCACGTGGGACGGAACTTCGTCCGTCTCATCGGGAACCCCCGGGTCATGGGGGCGTTCACCGAGTACGGGCTTCCCCAGGAGTGGCTGATGCGCTTCGCGCTGCGCTTCATGGGCAACCTCACCGATGGCCGGGAGGGCGATGCCCAGGACAGGTTGATGGACGCGATGGTGCGCCTCGCGAGGGCGTCGTAGGAAGCGGACGGACATGCTCTCCGACTACCTGCCGATCGCGGTCCTGGCGGCGCTGGCGATCGTGTTCGGCGTGGCCTCACTCGGCGTCTCTGCGCTCGTTCGGCCGCACCGCCCGACGAGGGCCAAGTTGGCCCCCTACGAGTGCGGGATCGAGCCGGCGCGACTGCCGGCCGGCGAACGGTTCCCCGTCAAGTTCTACGTCGTGGCCATGCTGTTCATCATCTTCGACATCGAGACCATCTTCCTGTTCCCCTGGGCCGTGGGCTTCCGTCGGCTCGGCCTGTTCGGCCTGGCCGAGATGGCAGTCTTCATCGGGCTCGTGTTCATCGCGTACGTCTACGTGTGGAAGAGGGGCGGCCTGGACTGGCGGGAGCCGGCGCCGCGCGCCGCCGCTGCGCCGCCCCCCGCCCCCGACCCCGAGGCCCGGGAGGTGGTCCGTGCCGGTTGAGCGGCTCGAGGGCCTCCACACGGGCCGGGGCCAGGCCGGCCAGGAGGACGACGAGGACGAGGTCCGCCGCGGCATCCTGCTGACCTCCATGGACAGGGCCGTCCGGTGGGCCCGCAAGCAATCGATGTGGCCGCTGACGTTCGGCCTGGCCTGTTGTGCCATCGAGTTGATCGCCACGGGTGCCGGCGATTACGACCTGTCGCGGTGGGGCATGGAGCTGTTCCGGGCATCCCCCCGCCAGGCCGACCTCATGATCGTGGCCGGCCGGGTGTCGCAGAAGATGGCGCCGGTTCTCCGGACGATCTATGACCAGATGCCCGAGCCGAAGTGGGTGATCTCCATGGGCGTGTGCGCCTCCGCAGGCGGGATGTTCACCAACTACGCCGTGGTGCAGGGCGTCGACACGGTCGTCCCCGTCGACATCTACGTCCCGGGATGTCCTCCGAAGCCCGAGATGCTGATGTACGGGATCCTCCGGCTCCACGAGAAGGTGCGGACGGAGGGCCACTTCAAGTGAGGGCCGGGTGAGGGCCGAGGAGCTCGCGGGACTGGTCCGCCCCCGGTACCCGGATGTCGTGGTGGCGCGGGGAGAGGCCACGGTCGTGGTCGATCGTTCCGAGCTGCACGATGCGCTCGCCTCCCTCCGTGACGACCCGATGCTGTCGCTCGATTCGCTTTCGGGCGTGACCGCGACGGACTGGCCGGGCCGAACCCCGCGCTACTGGCTGGCCTACGACCTATATTCCATGGCCCACAAGCATCGCCTTCGATTGAAGGTCGGCCTGCTGGAGGACGATCCGCACGTGCCCTCGGTCGTGGCGCTGTATCCCACGGCGAACTGGCACGAGCGCGAGACCTTCGACTTTTACGGGATCGTGTTCGACGGCCACCCCGACCTGCGGCGGATCCTCATGCCCGACGGGTGGGAGGGCCATCCGCTTCGCAAGACCGAGGATCTCGGCGGGGTGAACACGCGGTACAAAGGGGCGTTCATCCCGCCGGTGGACCGGAGGACGGTGTGAGCGCCGCCGCACCGAGGCCGTCGGTCGATCCGGCGGTGCCCGCTCCTCCGGGAGGGTTCCGGGAGGAGACCATGATCGTCAACATGGGGCCCCAGCACCCCTCGACCCACGGGGTGCTCCGACTCCTGCTCGAGCTGGACGGTGAGACCGTCGTCTCCTGCCGCCCGATTATCGGCTACCTGCACACGGGCATCGAGAAGAACTGCGAGTACCGCACGTGGCAGCAGGGTGTGACCTTCGTGACCCGAGCCGATTACCTCTCGCCGTTCTTCAACGAGCTCGGGTACTGCCTGGCGGTGGAACGCCTGCTCGGCATCGAGGCGCCGCCCCGGGCCCAGATCATCAGGGTGATGTTCTGCGAGATGAACCGGATCGCGTCGCATCTGGTGTGGCTGGGTACAAGCGGTCTCGAGCTCGGGGCGGTCTCCGTGGTGCTGTACGCCTTCCGTGAACGGGAGATGCTCCTCGACATCTTCGAGATCGCCACCGGCCTCCGGATGAACCACGCGTACTTCCGCATCGGAGGCGTGGTCATGGACGTCCCCCCAGACGGAGAGCGCAAGGCCCGGGAGTTCCTCGAGATGATGCCCGGACGGATCGGGGAGTACGAGGATCTGCTGGCCGAGAACCCCATCTGGATCGAGCGCAACCGAGGGGTCGGCGTCCTCTCGGCCGCCGACGCCCTGGCCCTCGGCGTCACAGGCCCGGTGCTCCGCTCCGCCGGCGTGGCCCGGGATGTCCGAAGGGACGAACCCTATTCCGGCTACGAGACCTACGACTTCGACGTCGTCACCCGGGCCGGCTCCGACTGCTTCGCCCGATTCGAGGTCCGGATCGAGGAGATGAAGCAGTCGCTTCGCATCATCGGGCAGTGCCTCGATCGCATGCATGAGCCTGGCCCGGTGATGGTCGAGGACCCCAAGGTCCGGTGGCCGGCGCAGCTGGAGGTGGGTCCGGACGGCATCGGGAACTCCGAGGCCTACGTGAAGCACATCATGGAAGAGTCGATGGAGGCCCTTATCCATCACTTCAAGATGGTCACCGAGGGCATCGCCGTCCCCCCCGGCGAGGTGTACGTGCCGGTGGAATCGCCCCGAGGGGAGCTGGGCTACTCGGTCGTCTCCGACGGAGACCACCGGCCGTACCGCGTGCGGATCCGGGACCCCTCGTTCGTCAACCTCCAGGCCGTGCCTTCGATGGTGGAGGGCGGCCTGGTGGCCGACGTCATCGCCGCCATCGCCAGCGTCGACCCGGTCATGGGTGGGGTGGACCGCTGATGCCGGTGCTCTCGCCCGAGCTCCGGGCGGATGCCGAGCGGATCCTGGCCAGGTATCCGAAGGGCCGGGAGCGCTCGGCCATCATGCCGCTCCTATACCTGGTGCAGTCCGCCGAGGGCCGCGTGACCCGCGAGGGCTTGAAGGAGGTTGCCGAAATCCTGGGCCTGAAGACGGCCGAGGTGGAGGCCGTGGCGAGCTTCTACACCATGTTGCGGACCCGGCCCACGGGGCGATACCTCGTCTCGGTATGCACGAACCTCGCCTGCGCCCTGCGTGGGTCGACTGAGGTGTACGCGAGGGCTCGGGAGGTATTGGGCCCCGGGTCCGAGGACATGACCGAGGACGGGGCGTTCTCCCTGCACGAGGAGGAATGCCTGGGGGCATGCGACGCGGCGCCGGTCGTGCAGATCAACTTCGCGAACTACGACCGGACGATGCCCGACGACATCGATGCGCTGATCGACGCCCTGCGCCGCGGTGAGCAGCCGCCGCCATCCCGGGGGGCCTTCCCAGGAGAGTTCACGAAGGCCTCGCGGATCCTGGCCGGCCTGGAGCCGGAGGCGGGCCGATGAGCGAGGAACTCAGGATCCTCACGGCGTGGTGGGGCGAGCCGGAGACGGTCTGGATGACCAGGTACCTCCAGACCGGGGGATACAAGGGGTTGCGAAAGGCGCTGAAGATGACGCCGCAGGAGGTCATCGACGAGGTGAAGGTTTCCGGCCTCCGGGGGCGAGGGGGCGCGGGCTTCCCCACCGGCGTGAAGTGGTCGTTCGTACCCCAGGACACCGGAAAGCCGACCTATCTCGTGGCCAACTTCGACGAGTCCGAGCCCGGAACCTACAACAATCGCGAGTTGGTGGAGCGCGATCCCCACCAGTTCCTCGAGGGCGCGATCATCGCGTCCTACGCCGTTCAATGCCATACCGCGTTCATCTACACGCGAGGGGAGTTCCTCTTCCCGGGTCAGGTCCTGGAGCGGGCCATCGCCGAGGCCTACGACGAGGGATACCTCGGCAAGGACATCCTCCAGAGCGGCTATCAGCTCGATGTGGTGCTGCATAGGGGAGCCGGGGCCTACATCTGCGGCGAGGAGACCGCCCTCCTGTCCTCGCTCGAGGGCTACCGGGGCCAGCCCAGGCTGCGCCCGCCGTTCCCTGCGGTGGAGGGCCTCTACGCCAGCCCCACCGCCATCAACAACGTCGAGACCCTGTGCAACGTGCCGCACATCCTGGTGAACGGGGCGAAGTGGTTCGCAGGCATCGGCACCGAGAAGTCGCCCGGGACGAAGATCTTCTCTGTCTCCGGGAAGGTGAACCTCCCGGGCAACTTCGAGGCCCCCATGGGGACGCCGGCCCGCGTGGTGATCGAGGAGATGGCCGGCGGCGTCCTCGATGGCAAGCGCCTGAAGGCGTGGACGCCCGGGGGCTCCTCCACCGCGTTCCTCACTGAGGAGCACCTCGACGTAGGGCTGGACTTCGAGTCGATCGCGGAAGCGGGGTCGTTGCTCGGGACCGGGGCCCTCATGGTGACCGACGAGCGGGACTGCATGGTCCGGGTCTGCCAGCGGTTGCTCCAGTTCTACGCGCACGAGTCGTGCGGCAAGTGCACGCCGTGCCGGGAGGGGACGTGGTGGGTCACCCGCATGCTGGCCAGGGTCGAGGAGGGGTTCGGGCGGCAGGAGGACCTCCCGCTCCTCGGCGAGATCGGCGACAACATCCTGTTCAAGGCGTTCTGCGCCCTGGCAGACGGCGCGGTCTCACCGATCACCTCGACGCTCAAGTACTTCCGCGACGAGTATGAGGAGCACGTCCGGCTGGGCCGGTGCCCGTTCACCGAGCCCCCCCCACGGCTCCGGCCGGTCGGCGAGGCGCCGCCCGAGCCATCCGAGCTCGAACCTGCCCCCCTCCCGCTGTCGGAGATCCTGCGGTGAGCCCTCCCGAGCCGGCCGAGGCAGTCACGCTGACGATCGACGGCAAGGAGGTGACCGTCCCTCCGGGCACGCTCATCATCCGGGCCGCCGAGCAACTTGGAATCGAGATCCCGAGGTTTTGCGACCACCCCTTGCTCGAGCCGATCGGGGCGTGCCGGCAGTGCTACGTGGAGGTCGAGGGCCAGCGCAAGCTGTTCACCTCCTGCACCACCACGGTCGCGCCGGGCATGGCCGTCCACTCCCAGAACACCTCGGAGCAGGCCCACACGGCCCAGGTGGCCAACCTGGAGTTCCTGTTGCTCAACCACCCGCTCGACTGTCCCATCTGCGACCGGGGCGGCGAGTGCCCGCTCCAGGACCAGGCTCTGGAGTTCGGTCCGGGCGAGAGCCGCTACCGCGAGCCCAAGCGCGTGTTCGCCAAGCCGCTCCCGCTGTCGCCACTCGTCGCGCTGGACCGCGAGCGCTGCGTGCTCTGCGCGCGGTGCACCCGGTTCTGCGATCAGATCTCCGGCGACCGATTCATCGAGCTGTTCGCCCGAGGCGCCGGCGAGCAGGTGGCGATCGCCGCGGGGGAGGACTTCCGTTCGCCCTTCTCCGGGAACACCATCCAAATCTGCCCGGTCGGTGCGCTCACCGCGACGCCGTATCGGTTCGTGGCTCGTCCGTTCGACCTTTCGATCGTCGACACCGTGTGCTCGCACTGCTCGGCCGGCTGCAACGTTCGGCTGGACATGCGTCGCGGCGAGATCGTACGGGTGCTGGCCCGGGACAACCTCGACGTGAACGACGCCTGGATGTGCGACAAGGGCCGGTTCTCGTTCCGGTTCGCCGACGGAGGCGACCGCCTGACCACCCCGCTGATCCGCGATCGGGGCCTAGAGCCCGCGTCGTTCGCCGAGGTGCTCGGCAGGGTGGCGGAATGGTCGAGGGGTCGTCGCGTCGCGTTCCTCACCGGCGGCCGGCTGATGGACGAGGACTATTACGCGCTCTCGAAGCTCGCCCGCACGGTGTTCGGCACGAACGACCTCGACCACCGTCGGCACTTCCATGGCGGGATGGCCGAGGAGACCGAGGCGGCCGGGGCGATGCGCGTCACGTACCGAGACGTCGAACAGGCCGAGGCCCTCTTGCTGGTGGATCTCGACGCTGAGCAGGAGGTCCCCATCCTGCACCTGCGGGTCCGCAAGGCCGCGGCCCGGGGGGCCGACGTGTTCGTCATCCACCCCCGAAGGACCAGGCTGTGGGACGTGGCCGAGCACATGGCCTGCCGTCCGGGTCAGGAAGCATCGGTCCTGGAAGAGGTCCTGGAGGGGAGCGACCGGGGTTCGCCCCTCGCGCGGGTCCGAGCCGCGCTGAGCAAGGCGGGAACCTCGGCGGTGGTGCTGGTTGGGGCCGGGCTGGCCGAGCACCCCCTGGGGCCCGACCTGGCCCTTCGGCTGGCCGGGAAGTTCGGCGCCCGCTTCGCCATGGTGCCCCGGCGGGCGGGCGACCGTGGCGCGCTCCGGGCTGGCGTGCACCCCGCCCTCCTTCCAGGTGGGCGGCGGCTCACCGTGGATGCCGAGCGGGCCGAGGTCGAGGCGGTGTGGGGCCCGCTCCCGAACCCCAGCGCCGGACGCAACGCCCGCCAGATCCTGGAGGCGTGCGCCGGCAGACAGCTGGACGTGCTGGTCATGGTGGGGGTCGATCCCCTGCGGGACTTCCCGGACGCCGCCCTGGCGCTACGGGCGCTGGACAACGTCCCCTACAAGGTGGTCCAGGCCCTCGATCTTGGGAACCTCAAGCCGTTCGCCGACGCCGCGCTTCCGGCCGCCGCCTCGATGGAGAAGGACGGCCACCTCACCGACTGGGAGGGGCGGGCCCAGCGGATCCGTCCCATCCGTCCGCCGGCCGGCCTGTCCCGCCCGGACTGGGAGATCTTCGCCACGCTCGCCTTGGCCATGGGGGGCGACCTGGGGTTCGAGACGCTTGACCACGTTCGCCAGGAGATGGCCGGGCTCCTCGAACCCCGGGAACCCACCGAGCGATCCACCGCGTGGGTGGACACGGACCGGCCCCAGTGGCTCGACGACCTGACGCTATTCACCTACCCGCTCCTGGTGGACGAGGGACGTCTGTCCCAAGGGGCCTCGGAGCTCAAGGCCGCGCTGGAGGAGGAGCCGTTCCTCGAGGTCCATCCGGACGACGCCGAGAAGCGCAAGGTCGTGGACGGGGGCCTCGCCCGCGTCCGGACGGACGCGGGCGAGGCCGTCCTGCCGGTGCGCGTCAGCGAACACGTCGCCCAGGGCGCGATGTTCGTCCCGTTCAACCAGCCCGGCCTTGCCGCGAACACGCTCCTCTCGGGGCGGTTCACCGCGGCCGCCACAGTTGAGCCCGCCGATCCGGGGGACGGAGCCTGAGATGGATTGGCTGGACTGGATCCTGCTGGTGGCCCGGGTGGTCGTGGTGTTCTTCGCCCTGCTCATCACGGTGATGCTCCTGATCTGGCTGGAGCGCAAGGTCGCGGCGGACATGCAGACTCGCATGGGACCCATGCGAGCAGGGCCGCGCGGCGTCCTGATCACCCTGGCCGACGGGATCAAGCTGTTCTTCAAGGAGGGGATCACGCCGACCCTGGCCGACCGGCCCGTGTACCTCCTGGCCCCGGTGATCGCCATGATCCCGGCCTTCCTGGCCTTCGCGGTGATCCCGTTCGGGACCGGCGTCATGCTGTTCGGCCGCCGTGTCCCGTTCCAGATCGCCGACCCGGACGTGGGCATCCTGTGGGTCCTGGCGATGGGCTCGTTGATGGTCTACGGGATCGTCCTGGCCGGCTGGTCCAGCGGCTCGAACTACCCGCTGCTCGGCTCGATCCGCTCGACGGCCCAGATGATCTCCTACGAGGTGGGCATGGGACTGGCCCTGGTCGCGGTCCTCCTGTACTCGGGCTCGTTGCAGATGTCGGAGATCGTGGCCAGCCAGGACCGGGTATGGAACGCGATCCCCCAGTTCCCCGCGTTCGCCATCTATCTCATCGCCGGCCTGGCCGAGACCAATCGCCCGCCATTCGACCTGCCGGAGGCTGAGACCGAGCTCGTCGCGGGGTACTTCACCGAGTACTCGGGGATCAAGTTCGCCATGTTCTACCTGGGCGAGTACGTGAACATGGTCGTGGTCTCCTCCATCGCCGTGACGTTGTTCCTGGGGGGATGGCGCGGCCCGCACCCGACCTTTCTGGCCTGGCTGTGGCCGCTCCTGTGGTTCATCGTCAAGGTCGTCGCGATCGTCTACCTGTACATCTGGGTCCGGCTGACGCTGCCTCGGATCCGGTACGACCGGCTGATGAACTTCGGGTGGAAGTTCCTGATCCCATTCGGACTGCTCTGGGTCCTGGCCACCGCGGCGGTGGTGGTGCTCCCCGATGTGTATGGGAGGGGAACACTGTTCACGGGTGCATTGATCGTGGCCGGAGCCGTCTTCGTCGTGTTGCTGGTGTGGCCTCTGGTCGCCCCGGGGCGTCGCCCGGCGGAGGAGACCCCGCCGTGAACGAGAGGGCGCTGAGCGAGCAGGCCGGGGACGACCAGGCCGGCAAGGGAGAGACCCAAGCCCCCCGGCCGACGACCCTCGGCGGCGCCGTGGGCGCGATCTCCAAGGGCCTGGCGACCGTGTTCCGACAGATCTTCCGGCCCGACGTGACGGAGGAGTACCCGCGACACATCGATCCCCCTCCGCCGCGTTCGCACATCGGTCGCCACCGCTTGAATCGCCACGCGAACGGCCTGGAGAAGTGCATCGGGTGCGAGCTCTGCGCCTATGCGTGTCCGGCCGACGCGATCTGGGTCGAAGGGGCCGACAACGACGGGGAGCATCCGGTGTCACCCGGCGAGCGGTACGCGAAGGACTACCAGATCAACTACCTGCGCTGCATCATGTGCGGCCTGTGCGTGGAGGCATGCCCCACGCGGGCCCTCACCCTCACGAGCTACTACGAGCTGTCCTTCGACTCGCGCGAGGAGGCGATCTGGACCAAGGAGCAGCTGCTCCAGCCACCGCCGCCGCTCGGCTCCGATCCCATCGACCGCGAGGGCCTGTGATGGCGCCCGACCAGATCGTGTTCTGGGTCTTCGCCCCGGTCTCGGTGGGATCCGCCGTCGCCATGCTCTTCCAGCGGAACGCGATCCATGCGGCGTTGTTCCTGGTCGTGAACTTCTTTACGCTGGCCGTGTTCTACCTGGTCCTCAGCGCGCCGTTCCTGTTCGCCGTTCAGATCATCGTGTACGCCGGCGCCATCATGGTCCTGTTCCTGTTCGTGATCATGCTGCTCGGCGTCGACCGGGAGGAGAGCCTGGTCGAGCGACTGAGGGGGCAGCGGCCTCTGGCGATCGTCCTTGGCCTGGGTCTGGCCGCCGAGATCTTCGTCACGGCCCGGGCCGGCCTCGGTCTGACCCGTGGCCCCGCGAACTTCGATCAGACCGTGAATGTGGGCGGGAACACGCGGGCGCTGTCGCATGTGCTGTTCCGCGACTACTTCCTCCCGTTCGAGGTGACCTCGATCCTGCTGATCGTGGCCGCCATCGCCGCCATGGTGCTGGCGCAACGTCGCGCGCGGACCACGGCCGAAGGTGCCAGAGAAGCCGAGGCGGCGTGAAGACACCCATCTCCTACTTCGTGATCCTGTCGGCCGTGCTGTTCGCCATCGGGACGGTCGGTGTGCTCGTTCGGAAGAACGCATTGGTGATCTTCATGTCGGTCGAGCTCCAACTGAACGCGGTGAACCTGGCGCTGGTGGCCTTCTCGAGGCTGCACGGCAACCTGAACGGTCAGGTCCTTGCGTTCTTCTCCATGGTCGTTGCGGCGGCCGAGGTCGTCGTGGGCCTGGCCATCATCGTGAACGTGTACCGGCGGATGCACACGGCGAACGTCGACGACGCCAGCCTGCTGCGGTGGTGAGGCGGTGGTGAGGCCATGCTGAGGTCCGTTTGGATCGTGCCGGCCCTGCCGCTCGCCGGGGCGGCGATCAACCTGTTTGCCGGGAAACGGCTGGGTCGATGGGCCGGGGTGTTGGCCTCGGGACTGATGGTGGTGGCGTTCGCCCTCGGCCTGGCGATCTTGGCCGACCTCCTCAGGCTGCCCGGCGACGAGCGCCTCATCGTCCGGCACCTGTGGGACTGGATCTCCGTGGGGAGCTTCCGGGTGGCGGCCGACCTGCGGGTGGATCCCCTGTCGGTGACCATGATGCTCGTCGTCACCGGCGTCGGTGCAGTTATCCACGTGTACTCGATCGGCTACATGGACGGGGACCCGCGGTACGGCAGGTTCTTCTCCTACATGAACCTGTTCTGCCTCTTCATGCTCATGCTGGTCCTGGCCCAGAACTTCCTCCTCCTGTACGTGGGATGGGAGGGCGTGGGTCTGTGTTCCTACCTGCTCATCGGGTTCTGGTTCGACCGGCCCGCGGCGGCGAGCGCGGCGAAGAAGGCATTCGTCGTGACGCGGATCGGCGACACGTTCATGTTGGTCGGTATCGCGCTCGTCTTCCTCCGGCTTGGGTCGCTGGACTTCTCGGCGGTGCTCCGTCCCTCGGTCGAGTCGGTGCAGCCCTCAGGCGTCTTCACGGTCATCGCGCTCCTGCTGTTCGCCGGGGCTGTGGGCAAGTCGGCTCAGATCCCCCTCCACACGTGGCTCCCCGATGCCATGGAGGGGCCGACGCCCGTCTCCGCCCTGATCCACGCCGCGACGATGGTCACCGCCGGCGTCTACCTGGTGGCCCGGACGCACGTCTTCTTCGAGATCTCAGGCGTCGCGCTCACGGTCGTCCTGGTGATCGGACTCCTGACCGCGGTCTACGCCGCCACGTGCGCCCTCGGGCAGGACGACCTCAAGCGGGTGCTCGCGTACTCGACCATCAGTCAGCTCGGCTACATGTTCCTCGCCCTCGGGCTGAAGGCGTACGCGGCGGCGCTGTTCCTGTTGGTGACCCACGCCCTCTACAAGGCACTCCTGTTCCTGTCGGCGGGCTCGGTCATGCACGGCCTGGGTGGCGAGACCGACCTGAAGAAGATGGGGGGGCTGCGTGGGGCGATGCCCGTCACGGCGGCAATGCTCGGCGTCGGGGCGCTGGCCATCGCCGGCGTGCCCCCGCTGTCTGGGTTCTTCGCAAAGGACCAGATCCTGGAGGTGGCGAACCAGTCCGGCTACCTCCTTGCCTGGCTGGTGGCGCTGGCCGGCGCGTTCCTGTCGGCCCTGTACATCTCCCGCCTCACGTTCCTCGCGTTCTTCGGCTGGGACCGGACGGAGCGAGCGGCCCACGAGTCACCGCCGGTCATGACCGTTCCCCTGGCCATCCTCGCGGTGGGGGCGGCCTTCGGCGGCGTCCTCGGGCTGTCGGCCACCACCGGTCGACTGCATAGCTTCCTGGCCCCGGTCCTCGGTGAGCTCGCCGAGGGGACGAGTGGCCTGCCCATCGTGGTCCTCTCGTTCATCTCGGTCCTGGTTGCCCTCGCGGGCATCGCGGTGGGGTGGCTGGTGTACGGCTCGGGTCGGATCGACTGGGTGGCGCTGCGGGTCCGGTTCGCCGGCGTCCAACGGTTCCTGGCCCACGGATGGTACGTCGACGACGTCTACTCCACCCTCCTGGTCGGTCCGGGGAAGGTCGGGGCCGCGTTCCTGGCCTCCGAGGTGGATCAGCGCGTCATCGACGGCGCCGTGAACGGGGTCGGGCAGGTCTTCCAGTGGGCCGCGTCCCGGGGCCGAAGGCTCCAGACGGGACTGGTCCGCAACTATGGGTTGGCGTTCCTGGTCGGCGTAGTCGTGATCTTCGTCTACGTGGGGGTTCGGTTGTCGTGAGCTGGCTGACGGTGACCACGTTCCTGCCCCTCGCCGGAGCCGTGGTGCTCGTGGCCTGGGGTGGGGCGAGCGATCGAGGTGCCCGCGCGTTCGCGCTCGGCGCCTCGATCGCCACCTTCGGCGCATCGCTCGTCGTGCTGTCGCGGTTCGATGGGTCCCGCGCAGGGTTCCAGATGGTCGAGCAGGTCACGTGGGTCCGCTCGCCGCACATCCAGTACATCCTGGCCGTTGACGGGGTCAGCCTGTTCCTGGTCCTGCTCACCACGTTCCTGGTACCGGTGGCGATCGCCGCCTCGTGGACGGTGGACCGTCGGGTCCGCCTGTACCTGGCCACCATGCTCGTCCTGGAGACCGGGATGATCGGCACGTTCCTGGCCCTGGACCTCCTACTGTTCTTCCTGTTCTTCGAGGCCATCCTGTTCCCCATGTACCTGATCATCGGAGCCTGGGGCGGCGAGCGCCGTGTGTATGCGGCGGTGAAGTTCTTCCTCTACACGATGTTCGGCTCGGCCTTCCTGCTCGTCGCCATCCTGTTCCTGTACGGACGGTCGGGGACGCTCGCCGGCGGCCCCACGTTCGATGTGCGGGAGCTGATCGATCTGGGGATCACGGGAGCGTCGGCCCGTTGGCTCTTCCTGGGATTCTTCGTCGCCTTCGCGGTCAAGGTGCCGTTGTTCCCCTTGCACACGTGGCTCCCGGACGCGCACACGGAGGCTCCGACGGCGGGCTCGGTCATCCTGGCGGCGATCCTGCTGAAAGTGGGGGCCTACGGCCTCATCCGATTCAACCTGGCGCTGTTCCCGGAGGCCTCCCGGTCGCTGGCAGCCGCCATCTCGGTCTTCGCGCTGATCGGCATCGTCTACGGCGCGATCGTGGCCATGATGCAGACGGACGTGAAGCGCCTGGTCGCGTACTCGTCCGTGTCCCATCTGGGGTTCGTCGTCCTTGGGACGTTCGCCTTCACCATCCAAGCCATGACGGGCGGCGTGCTCCAGATGGTGAATCACGGGCTGTCGACGGGCGCGCTGTTCCTGCTGGTCGGAATGGTCTACGAGCGGACCCACACGCGGAGCCTCTCGGAGATGGGCGGCCTGGCGGCGGGGATGCCCTGGCTGATGGGTGCGTTCCTGTTCGTCTCCTTGTCCTCGCTCGGGCTTCCCGGTCTGAACAACTTCGTCGGTGAGTTCCTCGTGATCCTGGGCACATTGGCCCGCAACCCCGCATTCGGGGCGATCGCCGCGATCGGAGTGGTGCTGGCCGCCATCTACCTGCTGTGGGCGTACCAGCGGATGGCCCACGGGCCCGTGCCGGCGAAGCATGCGAATCACCCGGACCTGTCGGATCGCGAGTACGCGCTCCTCGCGCCGGTCCTGGCGCTCATCCTGCTTATCGGGGTCTATCCCAAGCCCTTGCTCGACCGGATCGATCCCACGAGCAGCCGCATCGTGAAGGCAGTGGACACGGGCCGCCCCGTCGATGCCGCAGGGCCCGCGAACCTCGCCGCGGCGGAGGAACCATGACCCTCGCCCAGTTCCTGACCCATCCGCCCGTCCAGCTCGGACCGATCGGCCCCGAGCTCGTCCTGGCCGGCGCCGCCATCGTCGTGTTGCTCGGGGCGGCCTTCAACCCCCGGATCGAGCACTCCCTGCTGCTGGCGATGTCCCTGCTCGGTGTGGTCGGCGCCGCGGCCGCCTCCATCGGCCTCTGGGACTGGAGCCGCGACCTCACGGTACTGGCGGGGATGGTGGCGGCGGATCGGTTCGCGGTGGTCGCCCGGCTCCTCCTCCTCGGCATCGCCGCCATGGGCCTGGTGTACGGATACCACTACTTCCGACGCTCTGGAGAGGTCCGTGCCGAGTTCTACCCGCTCGTCCTGTTCGCCACGGCGGGCATGACCCTGATCGCCGCGGCCGCCGACCTGATCCTGGTGTTCCTGGCCCTGGAGATCCTGTCCCTCTCGCTCTATGTGCTGACCGGCATCTCCGACCGCCTGTCCTCCGTTGAAGGCTCGATGAAGTACTTCCTCCTCGGAGCGTTCTCCTCCGCGTTCTTCCTCTACGGGGTGGCCATGGCGTACGGCGCCACCGGATCCACCCGTCTGTCCTCCATCGCGCACGCGCTCGCGGGGCAGACCGGGAGCCTGGGGCTGGCGCTCGCGGCCGTGGCGTTCCTGGGTATCGGCTTCGGGTTCAAGATCGCCGCGGTGCCGTTCCACATGTGGACGCCCGACGTCTATCAGGGTGCGCCGACGCCCGTCACGGCCTACATGGCCGCGGGAACGAAGGTGGCGGCGTTCGCCGCGCTGATCCGCGTCCTGGAGACGTCGTTCCAGCCGCTGACGCTGGATTGGACCCCCCTCGTGTGGTCGATCGCGGCCGTGACCGTCGTGGCCGGCAGCCTGATCGCCATCGCCCAGACCGACATCAAGCGGATGCTCGCGTATTCGAGTATCGCCCATGCCGGGTTCGTCCTGATCGCGCTTACGGCGACGGGCCAGGACGGGATCTCCGCGGCGCTGTTCTACCTCCTGGCGTACGCGCTGATGGTTCTGGGGGCGTTCGGCGTGGTGATGCTGGTTTCGGCACGGGGGGAAGGGCGGACCTCGCTCTCCTCCTACGCCGGCCTCTACCGGCGAAGCCGGGTCCTGGCGGCCCTGCTCACGCTGTTCCTGCTGTCCCTGGCCGGCATCCCGCCCACGGCGGGGTTCATCGCCAAGGTGAACGTGTTCCGGGCGGCGGTCGGCGCCGGCCACTGGCCCCTGGTCCTGGTCGGGGTCCTGGCGAGCGTGGTGGCGGCCTTCTTCTACATCCGAGTGATGGTGCTGATGTACATGCAGGAGCCGCAGGACGACGCCGAGCCTGACCGCTCGCCCTGGCCACGGGTGGCGGTGGCCGTGCCGGCGGTCCTCACGCTCCTGTTCGGGGTGTTCCCCGGCATCGTGCTCGGCGTGCTGGACAAGGCGGCGATCCTTCGATGGTGAGGTCTCCTGGCTTTCGGATATGGTCGGCCACATGAGCAGGCAGCTCGTCCCGGGGCTCGAGGCGCCGGATGCCGAGCTGGAGCGCGACGTCCGGAGCCGGCTCGACGATGTGGAGGTCGCCCTGGAGAAGGCGGTGCGGGCGGACTCGGACCTGCTGGCGGAGACGTCGTCGTACCTGCTTGCGGCGGGAGGCAAGCGGTTCCGCCCCATGCTGGTGCTGCTCTCGGGGTACTTCGGCGACCCGGCGGATCCGCGCCTCATCCCCGGATCGGTGGCCATCGAGCTCGTCCACCTTGCCACCCTGTATCACGACGACGTGATCGACGAGGCTGACGCGCGCCGGGGGATCCCGTCGGTGAACGCGCGGTGGGACAACACCGTGGCCATCCTGACCGGCGACTACCTGTTCGCCCGGGCCTCCGAGATCTCCACCGAGCTGGGGAGCGATGTCTGCGCGCTCCTCGCCCGGACCATCGCCACGCTCTGCGACGGCCAGATCCGGGAGGTCGAGGCCGCCGGGAGGGTGGAGCAGACCAGGGCGGCTTACCTGGAGATCATCCGTCGGAAGACGGGGGCGCTGATCGCCACCTCCTGCCGGCTCGGCGGGGTCCTGTCGGATGCGGCGTCGGACCACGTGGACGTCCTGGAGGCGTTCGGAGAGGCCCTGGGGATGGCCTTCCAGCTGTCCGACGACATCATGGACGTGAGCGCCTCCGAGCAGGAGCTGGGCAAGGAGCCGGGAGTAGACATGAAGGAGGGGGTGTACACCTTCCCGGTGCTCTCGGCTCTGTCGGACGAGGTCCACGGCCGCGAGCTCGCCGCCATCCTCCGCCAGGGCCCGCCCGAAGGGGACCGGCTGGAACGGGCGCTGCGGATCGTTCGATCGCCGGGAAGCCTTGAGCCGGCCCGGGCGGCGGTGGCGGCCGAGGTCGACCGGGCTCGCCAGCTTGGGCTGCGGCTCCCCGACGGCCCGGCCAGAGCGGCCCTCATCGCGCTGGCCGAGTTCCTGGCGGCCCGCTGTGGGGCCCGGCAAATGCCATGAGGGCCTTGTTAGAATCGCGCCGCTTGAGAAAGCGTTCACAAGCGTGGGGACCTACTATCAATCCTACGGCGTCGTCCTCGCGGTCCTGATCGCCGGCGCCGGCCTGGTCGCCGTGGCGTTCGGGCTTGCGCGAGCCGTGGCTCCCCATCGCCCCCTTCCGGCCAAGCTCACCACCTATGAGTGTGGCATCGACCCGGTCGGCGAGGGCTGGTCCCAGAGCCAGGTCCGGTACTACATCTACGGGTTCCTGTTCGTCATCTTCGACGTGGAAAGCGTCTTCCTGTTCCCCTGGGCCCGGGTGTTCGTGGGCCTCGGCTACCAGGCGGTCGTGGAGATGGCCATCTTCATCGGCATCCTGGCCGCCGGACTGCTCTATGCATGGCGAAAGGGGGTACTGAGGTGGGCCTGATCGAGAAGACCCCGCTTCCCGATCTCCAGCCGGTGAAGTTCATCCTGAACTGGGGGCGGCGGTACTCGCTGTGGGTCATGAACTTCGGCTTGGCCTGCTGCGCCATCGAGTTCATCGCGGCATCCACGTCGAAGCACGACTTCATCCGGTTCGGGGTGATCCCGTTCGCCCACGGACCACGACAGGCCGACCTGCTCGTCGTGGCCGGGACCCTGACCGACAAGATGGCCCCCGCCCTCAAGCGCGTGTACGACCAGATGCCCGACCCGAAGTACGTGATCTCGTTCGGCTCCTGCTCCAACTGCGGCGGGCCGTACTGGGACTCGTATTCGGTGACCAAGGGTGTGGACCAGATCGTGCCGGTCGACGTGTACGTCCCGGGGTGCCCGCCCCGGCCCGAGGCCCTGCTGCACGGGATCATCAGGCTCCAGGAGAAGATCGCCAACGAGGACATCAAGGAGAAGTGGAGTGGCAACCTCTCGGCGCCCGCTGCCACCTCCTGAGGTCGAGTCGCGGCTGCGGGCGCAGTTCGGGGACGACGTCCTGGCCTTCGAGGACCAACGCGGCCATGCGGTGATCACGGTCGCGCCCGGGCGATACCGGGAGATGGTGCGGTTCCTGCGCGACGAACCCGACTTCGCCTGCGACTACTGCGACTTCACCTCCGCCGTGGACTTCGGCGAGCAGGGCATGGAGGTGCTCACGCACCTGCATTCCACGATCCACAACCACGACGTGAGGATGAAGGTGAAGGTCCAGAAGGAGAGCCCGGCGTGCCCGAGCATCTCCGACCTGTTTCCCTCCGCGAACTGGCACGAGCGGGAGACCATGGAGATGTTCGGCATCGACTTCGAGGGCCACCCGCAGCCGGTGAAACTGCTGCTCCCCGAGCCCTTCGAGGGCCACCCGCTCCGCAAGGACTTCCCCCTGATGTCCAGGGAGGCCAAGCCCTGGCCGGGTGCCGTCGAGGGCGAGGAGGAGGAAGAGGAGGAGTGATCGGGCAGGCCGGCGCGAGCATCTTCAACGAGTGGTTCTCCAACTATTGGCTCGTGCTCGTGGTGAAGGCCGGGGTGGTGCTCGGCTTCTTCCTGGTGGCCCCGATGGTCGTGGGGTACGCCGAGCACAAGGTGCTGGCCCACATGCAGAGCCGGCTGGGACCGATGTACCCCGGCGTGTTCCACGGATGGGCCCAGTTGGTCGCCGACGGGGTGAAGTTCATCCAGAAGGAGGACGTGATCCCGCGGGCCGCCGATCCGTGGGTGTTCTCTCTGGCGCCGGGGGTCGCCCTCGTGCCCTACATCGTGATCTTCGTGGTCATCCCGTTCTCACCCCAGATCTTCGCGCTGAACCTCGATGTGGGGATCTTCTTCGTGCTGGCCATCTCGTCGGTCAACGTGATCGGCGTGCTGATGGCCGGATGGTCGTCGGCGAACAAGTTCTCGCTCATCGGCGCGCTGCGCGCCGCCGCCCAGCTCATCGCGTACGAGCTTCCCCTGGTCTTGGCGGCTGCGTCGGTCGTCATGCAGGCCGGCACGCTCTCGCTGATCGGGATCACGGAGGCCCAGGACCGATTCTGGTTCGTCCTGACCCAGCCGGTGGGCTTCGTCATCTTCGTCGTCGCCTCCCTGGCCGAGCTCACGCGCCCGCCATTCGACATGCCGGTCGCCGACTCGGAGATCATCTTCGGCGCCTACACCGAGTACACGGGCCTGAAGTTCGCCTTCTTCCTCCTGGCCGAGTACGGCGGGATCGTCGCGCTCGCGGCCATCGCGTCCGTGCTGTACTTGGGGGGGTACGGGGCGCTTCCGGGACTGGCGTTCATCCCGGAGCCGCTGTGGATGGCGACGAAGATCGGTGCGCTATCGTTCTTCGTGATCTGGCTGCGGGCGACCTACCCGCGGCTGCGGGAGGACCAGCTCCAGCAGTTCTCGTGGCTCGGGCTGATCCCACTCGCGCTGGTGCAGATCATCGTGGTCGGTCTGGTCAAGGTCGCGGTGAGCTAGGGGACGGGGGAGGGTCGTGGCCATCGAGGAGGAGGACGTTCGGCGGCGCAAGTCCTCGGGCCTGGCAGTCGGCCAGGGCCTGATCAAGGGCCTCGGCGTGACCCTCAAGCACATGCTGCGTCCCGCCGTCACGCAGCAGTACCCGGAGGAGAAGCCGGACCTGCCGCCCCGAACTCGAGGCGTCATCGCGCTGAAGGAAGCCAACTGCACGGTCTGCTGGAAGTGCTCACGTGAGTGCCCCGACTGGTGCATCTATATCGAGGCCCACAAGGAGACGCACGACCCCGCGAGCGGCGGACGGGCTCGGTCGGTCAAGGTCCTAGACCGGTTCGCCATCGACTACGCGCTGTGCATGTACTGCGGGATCTGCGTGGAAGTGTGCCCCTTCGACGCCCTGTTCTGGAGCCCGGAGTTCGAGTACGCCACGTTCGACATCGTCGAGATGACCCATGAGAAGGAGAAGCTCGAGGAGTGGACGTACACGGTCCCCCCGCCGCCACCCCTCGAGCAAGGCGCCCAGGAGGGCGCGGGGGGTTGACTGGGCAGGAATACGCCTTCGTCGTGCTTGCCCTGGTGGGGACGGCCTCGGCGATCAGGTTGGTCACGGCGAAGAACGTCGTCCACGCCGCCCTGTATCTGGTCGTGACGCTCTCGGTCGTCGGCGGCGTCTACCTGCTGCTCGCCGCGGAGTTCGTCGGCTGGGTCCAGATCCTCATCTACGTCGGCGCCATCGTGATCCTGTTCCTGTTCGGACTCATGTTGACCAGGGCCCCGATCGGGCGAGAGGCCCTGGACAACCAGCAGCGGGGGATCGCCTTCCTGATCGGCCTCGGCGTCCTGGCCGGGCTGGTCTTCCTGATCCAGGACGCGTTCAATTGGAGCGGGCCGAGGCTGCGGCCTTCGGTCGGCACCACGGCCGAGCTCGGCCAGTCGCTGTTCCGCCAGTGGGTGCTGCCCTTCGAGGCCGTCTCGTTCCTGTTGCTCGCGGCCCTGATCGGCGCGGTCGTCCTCTCACGGAGGGACGATCGTCCGTGATCAGGCTCCCGCTCGTCCTGTTCTTCTCCGCTGCGCTGTTCTCCACGGGCGTCTACGGCGTGCTGGCCCGGCGCAACGCCGTGCTGGTCCTGATGTCCATCGAGCTCATGCTGAACGCCGTGAACCTGAACCTCGTGGCCTTCTCCCAGTTCTGGCACGACGTGACGGGGCAGGTGTTCGCGCTCTTCGTGATCGCCGTCGCGGCCGCGGAGGTGGGGATCGGCCTGGCCATCGTGATCCTGATCTATCGCAACCGCGAGACCATCAACGTCGATGAGGTGAACCTCCTGAAATGGTAGTCGCGGCCGAGACCGTGAGCGTGACCGGGATCGGGGCCGGGTTCTCCAAGCTGGCTTGGGTGGTCGCGGTTCTCCCGCTCGTCTCGGCGGCCCTGACCCTGTTCTTCGGGAAGCGCACGCCGGGCCGGGGGTGGATCTACGGGGTCACCGCGGTGGGCGCCGGCTTCGTCCTGTCCGTGCTCGTCCTGTGGCACTTCGTGCAGGGGGGCGCCGCCGCGACCTCATCGGTAACGTGGTTCACCATCGGGCCGCTGCACGTGGAGGCGGGGCAGTTCGTCGACGGCCTGACGGCGATCATGCTGATCGTCGTCACGGCCATCTCGCTCGCGGTGCACGTCTACTCGATCGGCTACATGCAGGGCGATGTCCGGTTCACCTGGTTCTACGTGGTGCTCTCGGTGTTCACGGCGGCCATGCTCGATGTGGTCATCGCCGACAACCTGATCCAGCTGCTGGTGGGCTGGGAGGTCATGGGCCTGTGCTCTTACCTGCTGATCGGGCACTGGTGGGAGGAGCGGATCAACTCCAACGCCGCGATCAAGGCGTTCATCACCACGAGGATCGGCGACGTCCCGTTCATGTTCGGGATCTTCGTGTTGATCGCGGCGACGGGGTTCCACTCGGCCAACATCCAGGAGGTCGGGGAGCTCGTGGGAGGTGCGGGCGTGTCCCGGGGGCTGGTCTCGGTCGCGGCGTTGCTGCTCTTCGGGGGGACGATCGGCAAATCGGCGCAGTTCCCCCTCCACGTGTGGCTCCCGGACGCCATGCAGGGCCCCACCCCGGTGTCGGCGCTGATCCACGCCGCCACGATGGTGGCCGCGGGCGTGTACTTGGTCGGCCGGATGTACTCGGTGTTCTTGCATGCGGCACCCGAGGTCCTCCAGTTCGTCGGGGTCATCGGCGGCATCACGATGTTCGGGGCCGCGCTCCTGGCGTTGGTGCAGGACGACATCAAGCGGGTGCTGGCCTACTCGACCGTCTCGCAGCTCGCCTACATGGTGACGAGCATGTCGGTGGGTCCGGCCGGTAGGGACGGGGCGTTCTTCCACCTGTTCACGCACGCGTTCTTCAAGGCCCTCCTGTTCCTCGGAGCTGGCTGCCTGATCCACGCCGTGCACTCGAACAACATGAGCGAGATGGGCGGGCTGTGGAGGAGGATGCCCCTTACCTTCTGGACGTTTGCGTTCGGCTCGGCCGCCCTGGCCGGCATCCCACCGCTCGCCGGCTTCTGGTCCAAGGACGAGCTGCTCGTCGCGGCGTCGAAGGGACACGCCGTGGTGTTCACGCTGATGCTGGTCACGGCCCTGGTGACGGCCTTCTACACCACCCGAATGGTCATGCAGACGTTCTTCGGCGCCTACCGGGGGCACGGCGAGCCCCACGAGGCACCGGTGGTCATGACGGGACCACTCGTGGGGCTCGCGTTCGGGACAATCAGCGTCGGCTTCCTCGGCGCCGCCTTCACCGGTGGCGTCTTCTTCAAGTGGGTGTTCTTCGAGGTGCCGGAGCCGGTGACGTTCGTGCTGTGGGTGGCCACGATGTCGATCCTCGCGGCGGGGCTCGGGATCCTGGCGGGGTGGTACGTGTACCGGGATCAGCCCGAGCCCGACCCCGTGTTCCAGCTGGGATGGCTCTCGAGCCTGCTGGTCAACAAGTTCTACCTGGACGAGGTGTACATGCATGGGATCGTCCTGCCGGCTCGGGACCGCGTGTCCGCCGCGGTGGTGTGGTTCGATCGGAACGTCGTCGACGGCGTGGTGAACGGGACGGCCAGGCTCACCAAAGACCTGGCCGTTGGGACGAACGAGTTCGACCGCACCGTCGTCGACGGTGCGGTGAACGGGGTGGCGCAGGCCGCCGGGTTCACCGGCGGGCTGCTCCGGTACCTGCAATCGGGCAACGTCCAGCGCTACGCGGCCTTCCTGTTCGTCGGCGTGGTGGTGCTGGCCATCGTGATCACCAGGGTCTGAGCGTCGGGGAGAGGGAGGGCGGATGAACAGCGGGTGGGAGGACTGGGCCATCTCGATCGCCACGTTCCTGCCCCTGGTGGGGGCGCTCGTCATCGCGTTCACGCCGAGGGAGCGGGACCGGCTGGTCCGCTCCCTCGGCGTCTTCTTCACGGCGGCCGCGCTGATCGTCGGCGTGGTCATGGCCATCGGGTTCGACTACGGGGCCGGCCATGGCCTCCAGTTCGAGGTCAACACGCGCTGGATCCCCGTCATCGGGGCCCGGTACCACGTTGGGATCGACGGCATCAGCCTGCCCCTGTATGTGTTGACCCTCGCCCTGTCGTTCCTGTGCGCGATCTACAGCTACCGGTTCGTGCCCAGCCCCGGGCGTACGAAGTCGTTCCTCGCGCTGCAACTCCTGCTGGAGACGGGCATGGCGGGCACGTTCATCGCGTTCGACCTCATCCTGTTCTTCGTCTTCTGGGAGCTCGTCCTGGTCCCCATGTACTTCCTCATCGGGATCTGGGGGAGCGCGAACCGCGAGTACGCGGCGATCAAGTTCTTCCTCTACACGTTGTTCGGGAGCGTGTTCATGCTGCTGGCGTTCCTGGGGATGTACTTCCGGTCGAACGTGAACGGCGCGCACACGTTCGACATCGTCCAGCTCCAGCAGTTCGCCGCCTCGGGCGGGTTCGGTGAGACGTTCCAGCTCGTTGCGTTCGTCGGGGTCTTCCTCGGATTCGCCATCAAGGTGCCGATGTGGCCCTTCCACACCTGGCTCCCGGACGCGCATACCGAGGCCCCGACCGTCGGCTCGGTCCTCCTGGCGGGGATCCTGCTGAAGATGGGCACGTACGGGTTCATCCGGATCGCACTCCCCATCCTTCCCGACGCCGCCCGGGAGTGGGCGCCGTGGATCGGCGGCCTGGCGGCCATCGCCATCGTCTACGCCGCGCTGGCCTGCCTGGCCCAGCGTGACCTGAAACGGCTCATCGCGTTCTCCTCGGTCGGCCACATGGGCTTCGTCATGCTGGCCATCGCCACCCTCACGCCGATCGGGATCAACGCGGCAATCTTCGGGATGGTGGCCCACGGCGTGATCACCGGGATGCTGTTCTTCTGCGTGGGCTCCATCTACGACCGGTACCACACCCGCGAGATCGCCGAGCTGGGCGGGGGCCTCATACAGAAGCTCCCGTACCTGGGCGGCGTGTTCGCCTTCGTGGCCATCGCCTCCCTCGGCCTGCCCGGGCTGGCCGGGTTCTGGGGGGAGGTCATGGCCTTGCTCTCGTCGTACCAGCCCGCGCAGGTTCTGAACACGGCCCTGTTCCGGGCGTTCATGGTGGCCGGAGGGGTCGGCACGATCCTGACGGCGGGGTACTTCCTGTGGATGCTGCAGCGGGTCAACATGGGCACCCTGCCGGAACGATGGCGGGAATCGGCGCTGCCCGACGTCGTGACCGTGGAGTGGGTGTCGTGGCTGCCACTCCTTCTGGCCATCGTGGCGCTCGGCGTGTTCCCCCGGCTCATCCTCGGCGTGACCGACGGGGCGGTCTCCGGACTCATGCGGCTCTTCGGCGGATAGCGGCCAACGGAGGCGAGCCGGGCTCATGCGCATCGACTACCACGCGATCCTCCCGGAGCTCATCCTGTCCGGCACGATCCTGCTCGTCCTGGTGGCAGACTCGTTCGCCCGGCCACGCCGGAAATGGGTGGCCATGCCGGTCTCGTTCCTGGGGATCCTTGCGGCACTGATCGCCGCGCTGACCCTGATCGGCTCGGATCGCACCACGTTCAACGGCATGTTCGCGGTGGACAACTTCGCCCTGCTGTTCAAGGTCTTCTTCCTGTCTGTCGCACTGCTCGTGCTGCTGGTCTCGCTCCGCTACTTCAGCGATGGACGCTGGTACCAGGGGGAGTACTACTTCTTGCTGCTGACGTCCTTCCTCGGTTGCATCCTCATGCCCTCCTCGCGGGACCTGCTGATGTTGTTCATCTCACTCGAGCTCGTGTCGGCGCCGGGCTTCCTGATCGTGGCATTCCGGAAGTCCGATCCCCGCTCGAACGAGGCCGGGATCAAGTTCTTCCTGTTCGGCGTGTTGTCCTCGGCCGTGATGCTGTACGGGATGAGCCTGATCTACGGGGTGACGGGTCAGACGAACTTGACGGGGATCGGGCGATCGCTGTCGGGAACCCTCCCCCAGGGACAGGAGACCCTAGTCCTGGCGGCCATCCTGTTCATCGTGGCCGGGTTCGCCTTCAAGGTCTCGGCGTTCCCCTTCCAGTTCTGGGCGCCCGACACCTATGAGGGGGCTCCGGTCCCGGTGGCGGCGTTCCTGGCCACGGCGTCGAAAGCCGCCGGGTTCGCCGGGCTCCTCCAGCTGATGTTCGTGGCCTTCGCCGCGACATCGGAGTTCTGGACGCCGATCTTCGCCGCCCTGTCGGTGTTCACCATGACCGTGGGCAACCTCGTGGCTCTCCAGCAGCGGCAGATCGTGCGCCTGCTGGCGTATTCGAGCATCGCCCAGGCCGGGTACATGCTGCTCCCGTTCGCACTTGTCTCCGGGGATCAGTCCGTCAACAACGCTGCCTTCGCCGCGGCGACCACGTACATCCTGATCTATGCCGTCATGACCCTGGGGGCCTTCGCCGTGGTCATCGCCTTGACCAGAGAGTCGTCGAGCCTGCTCATCTCGGACTTCGCGGGCTTGGCCCGCCGGGCCCCCGTGCTGGGCATCGGGATGATCGTGTTCATGGTCTCGCTCGGCGGCGTTCCCCCAACCGGCGGCTTCTGGGCCAAGTTCTTCGTCTTCACCGCCGCGATCAGCCGGGGCGGCCTGGGACCGTGGCTGGCCGGGATCATGGTCCTGAACTCAGTGGTCAGCCTGTACTACTACCTCCGCGTCGCCCGGGAGGTGGTGTTCGTCGAGCCCCGCGTGGAGCGGCCACCGGCCTCCCCGGCTCTCGTCACGGGGGTGGCGGCCCTGGCGACCTTCGCCATCCTGGCCATCGGGATCTACCCCGAGCTCCTGGCGCACTTCCCGCCGCTGTCCACGTTGGCAGGCCCCTAACCCACCACGTTCGCCCGAACCGGAAGTAAGCTCGTGGCGAACGCCCGAAAAGCACACCGTCGATCCGAAGGAGCGTGACGTACAGGTGATCGGGGTCAACCGGGCCAAGACATGGGTCCTCATCGCCGCGCTGGGCGGCCTGTTCGTGCTCATCGGCTACACGTTCTTCGGCGGCGCTTCCGGCGGATGGACCTTCCTGCTCATCGGGCTGGCCATCAACTTTGCCCTGTACTGGTTCTCGGACAGGATCGCCATCGCCACGACCCGGTCGCACGCGGTCACGGAGCAGGAGTACCCGCGCCTGTATGCGATCGTCCGGGAGCTGACCCAGGCCGAGGGCATCCCCATGCCGAAGATCTACGTCTCGGACATGCTCCAGCCGAACGCCTTCGCCACCGGTCGGAATCCCGAGCATGCCTCGGTGGCGGTGACGAAGGGCATCCTCCAGATCCTGGACGAGCATGAGCTCCGGGGGGTCCTGGCTCACGAGCTGTCGCACGTGAAGAACCGGGACATCCTGATCAACTCCATCGCGGCCGGCATCGGGATGGCCATCACGCTGGTGGCCCGGTTCGCCTTCTTCTTCGGCGGCAGCGACGAGCGGAACAACCCGCTCGGGCCGTTCGCCTTCCTCATCGCGTGGATCCTTGCGCCGATCGCCGCAGCCATCATCCAGCTGGCAGTGTCGCGGTCCCGCGAATACCAGGCGGATGAGTCCGGGGCCCTCCTGTCCCGTGACCCGGAGGCGTTGGCCCAGGCGCTCCGCAAGCTCGACGCCGCCTCCAAGCAGGTGCCCGCGCCCGCCACGGTGAGCCCGGCCGAGGCTCATCTGTTCATCGTGAACCCGTTCCAGGGCCGTGGTGCGGGAAGGTCGCTGGCCAACCTGTTCTCCACGCACCCGCCGACGGAGGCGCGGATCGCCAGGCTGGAGGAGATCCGCAGGGACTTGAACCTCGCGTAGCCCTCAGCCGAGCAGGGCGGCGAGGTCGGGGATCGGCGTATGGCCGTCCGTCGACGCCCCGTCACCGCGCGATGGGTCTCGCTGGATGAGGTAGGTCCGCATGCCGAGGGCAGCCGCCCCGTCGCAGTAGATGGACTGATCGTCCACGAAGGCGGCGCCGGCCGGTTCCGAGCCCAATCGGTCGAGGGCGGCCCGGTAGATGGCGGCGTCGGGCTTGGCCGCGCCGACCTCGAAAGACAGCACCACCGCGTCCATCTCCCGCTCCAGGCCGAGATCGTCCACGACCGGTCGGGTCGAGCGGGAGCAGTTGCTGACGAGGGCGGTTCGCACCCCCCGGGCGCGGAGCGCCCGAAGGACCGGGATGGAGTCCTCGTACAGGTGGATCCGGGTGAGGAGGGATGCCCGCTCGAGCTCGAGGAGCTCTGCGACCAGACCCGGCTCGGGGTCGAGTCCGCACGCCGCCAGGACGCTCGCCATGTCCTCCTCGGCGCCGGCGAGGGACCCGACCCCGCGTGAAGGCCTGGTGCTCTCGAAGGCCCACTGGAGCGCAGTGCTCGTGATCCCGATCTGCGCCGCCATCGTGTCCCGCAGGCCCGGCCATTCGCCCCACACGAGTGTGTCGTAGAGGTCGATCAGCAGGGCATCGGGGAGTTCGCTCGATCCCATGTGCATCAGGCTACCGCGCCCTCGCGCGGCATCCCGCCCTCGCGCGGCCGCCCTCCGGGCTCCGGCTAGCTCACGAGCTCGCGGCAGAACTCGGAGAAGCCGTCGACGTATCGCTCGATGTCGTCCTCGTCATGTTGCACCGAGACCGTCCACTGCTCCTCGTCGCCGGGGGTCATGAAGATGCCGCGGTTGATCATCCAGGAGAACGAGGCGTAGAAGAGCTCGGGGATCGTCTCCAGGAAGTCCCGGTAGTTGGCGAGCGGCTCCTTGCGGTAGGACACGCACCCCTTTGCCCCGAGGTCGACCGTGTGGGCGGGGATGCCCGTGTCGTCGATCGCGCCCTGGCATCCCTCGGCCAGCATGGTCCCCAGCTTGCCGAGCTGGTCGTACGCGTCCTTCGTCAGGACCTGCGTGAGAGCCGCGAGCCCCGCGGCTACCGAAAGGGGGTTGCCGTTGAACGTTCCCTGCTGCGCGGCGCCCTTGGCAACGGCGCCCATGATCCGGGCCTCGCCGCCGAACGCGCCGGTCGTGGCGCCGCCTCCGATCGCCTTGGCGAACGCCGCCAAGTGGGGCCGGACCCCGAACCGCTCCGTGGCGCCGCCATAGGCGATCGTGCCGCCGCACTTGACCTCGTCGAAGATCAGCACGACCCCGTGTGCGTCGCAGAGATCACGGAGGGCCTGGAGGTACCCCGGTTGTGGGACGACGATGCCGATGTTCATCATCACCGGCTCCAGGATCAACGCCGCGATCTCGTTCCCGTGCTCCCGGAAGAGCTCCTCCACCGCCGTCGCATCGTTGAAGGGGACGATGATCGTGTCGTGCCACATGGAGCGGGGCACGCCCTTCGACGTCGGCTGCGTCGTGTACGCCGAGCCGGCCGTGTCGGCCGACTCGCCCTTCACGTTGAACCGCATATCGAGGACGTCCGACTCGGGAACCACCGAGAACAGGACCGCGTCGTGGTGGCCGTGATACGACCCCTCCATCTTCACGATGCGGTCCCGGCCGGTTGCGGCTCGGGCCACCCGCAGGGCGTCCATGGTGGCTTCGGTGCCGGAGTTGACGAACCGGACCTGCTCCAGCTGGAACCGTTCGCAGACCGCCTCGGCCAAGGCCACGGTCGGTTCCGTCGTCACGGCGAAGTGGATCCCCTGGTCGGCGACGTTGCGGATGGCTTCCACGATCTTGGGATGGGCGTGGCCCACCACGTTCACCCCGAAGCCGCCGTGGAAATCGACGTACTCGGTCCCGTCCACATCCCATACCTTCGAGCCCTTCCCTCGGGCCAGGTACACGGGGTAGGGGTCGTTGGCCTGGAAGTTCGAAGCCACTCCCTTGGGCAAGCTCAGCACCGCGCGCTGGTGCAGCGTCGCGGACGCCGAGGTGCGCTCCAGCAGCCGCCGCTCTTCGCGTTCGCCGATCTCCCCAGCCCGGGCCTTCAGCCGTTCGACATCCACGCGTCCACCTCCTGAGTCGGCCAGCCTACCGAAATGGCCCTATGGGCGGAAGTTCACGAACTGAAGCGGGATCTCGAAGTCATGGTCCCGCACCGCTCGCATGATCTCCTGGAGATCGTCCTTCTTCTTGCCGGAGATGCGGATCTGGTCGCCCTGGATCTGGCTCTGGACCTTCACGCCCGCGCCCTTGACGAACCGAACGATCTCCTTGGCCTTCTCGTCCGTGATGCCCACGTTCACGTGGACGCTCCGTTTGTAGGTTCCCTTCGCCGCAGGTTGGACCGGCCCCTCCTTCAGGGCCTTGATCGGCACCTCCCGCCGAACCGCCTTTTCCTTCAGGACCTCGACGGCGGCTTTCAGCCGGTCCTCGGTGGAGGAACGGACCTCGATGAGCGTGTCGTCGCGGTCGATGGTCGTGCCGGTGTTCTTGAAGTCGAAGCGCTGCTGGATCTCCCTGCGGGCCTGGTCCACGGCGTTGCTCACCTCGGGCATCGAGACCTGGGAGACGATGTCGAACGAGAAGTCTTTCGCCATGGCCCATATCTTAAGGAGCCGGGGCCGTGCGCGGAGCCGGCCGGTCCGCGCGGCGGGGGATAGGCTCGCGCGGTGAGCCAAGGCCACGAGCTCGAGTGGGACGCGGCGCTGTATGCGACCGGAGCCGCCGTGGCCGCCGCCGCCGCCCTGTCCGACCGGATCCCGCTGCAACGCGACTGGGGGAGGATGGCCCTCGTCCCCTACGCGGTGGGCGCGATCGCGGCATTGGCCCTGTCGCGGGCGAGCACGGGGGCTGCGACCCGCGCTCGGGTGGGATTGGCTGCGGCCGTCCTCGTGGGTGCGGCGTTCCTCCCGGTGGCTTTCGAGGTGTGGTGGCGGGCTCGCGACGGGTTCACCGGCCACGTCCAGTCCGAGACCCTGGTGACTGAAGAGTCCGCCGTGGCCCTTCTCGGCGGCCACGACCCGTACGCCGCGTCCTTCGCGTCAGGTCCGCTCGGCTCCTGGCCGCCCGGAACCGCGGAGCACGTCCCCTACCTCCCCGGCATGTTCGCCTTCGGCCTTCCGCGCGCGGTTGCCGGGGACGTATGGCTCACCGACGCCCGTCTGTGGTTCGCGGTCGTGTCGGTGACGGCGCTCGCGGTGGCCCTGTGGCTGGCCCGGCCGCCGCCCACAAGGGGGCTCACGGCGCTGGTCGTCGTGCTCGCACTTCCCACCGGCGCCCGGTACATGGCCGGGGGCGGTGACGACGTCACCGCCCTCTCGATGATGCTGCTGTCACTGGTCTTTCTGCACCGGAAGAGACCCGCCGCGGCGGGCCTAGCCGCGGGGCTCGCCGCGGCCATCAAGCAGACGGCGTGGCCCCTCCTCCCGTTCCTGATCCTCGCGGCCCGCGACCGGGAGGGAAGGCGCGCGTCGGGGCGAACCCTTGCCGCGGCGTCTGCGGTGATGCTCCCGCTGATCGCCCCGTTCGTCGTGTGGAACCCCTCGGCCTTCTTCCAGGATGTCGTGCTGTTCCCGCTGGGCCTTGCCCGCGAGCCAACCCTGGCGGCCAGTCCGACACTGGGGAGCCTCCTGGCCGAGGCCTTAGCGCTGCCGAAGGGTGTCCTGGCTGGGGCCCTCCTGCTTATCGTGCTGCTCGTGGCGGGGTATCTCGCGTTCCTTCGGCCACCAACCGACGCGCGAGGCGCCGCCGAACGCACCGCCCTGGTCATGCTGCTGGCGATCCTGCTCGCCACGGCCGGAAGGTTCGGCTACCTCCTGTATCCGATCGGGCTGTTCGCGTGGGCCCGACTGGTCTTCATGCGGGAGCCGCCCGAAGGGGTGGCGATGAACGCTGATACCCGGACGCTAAGATGGAGGTTCATCCGGGAGGGTGCCCGAGCGGCCAAAGGGAGCGGTCTGTAAAATCGCCGGCGAAGCCTACGGAGGTTCGAATCCTCCCCCTCCCACCGATGGACCGCCGCCGTAAGCCGGAATTCGTCAGAACTTCCCGAACAGCTCACTCGCCGGATCGAAGAACCCGCCGGCCGGACGAGCGTGGGCGTGCCAATGATCCGGGATCCGGCGCATCCGGCCATCCACCCAGTACCCCTCGTCGCCATATCGGGTCGCTGCGAGGCGCTCGAGATGCTCGAGGAGCCTCGCCTGCACCTCCGGGTCCGGGTGCCCGTGGACCCGCCACACCACCATGGGGGTCGCGCAGACCATGCAGTCGGCCACCCAGCATTCCTCGTCCTCGAAGAGCCGCGCCGTCACCTGCTCCGCCCTGCACAGCAGGCAGTCGTCCTCACTCATGAACGAGCCGGTACTCAAGGGTGTCTCCGACCTCCACGCCGAGGCGTTCGAAGGCCCCGCGGATCATCTCGATGGCGCCGACGTACGGAGCCGATGCTCGGTACACGGGGCACGGATCCGCGCGACACGGCTGCATGTCGAGGATATCGATGATCCGCCCATCGCCCTGCCAGAACAGGATCGACAGCGGGATCAACGTGTCCTTCATCCAGAACGCGGCCCTGGTCTGCGCGTTGAACAGGAACACCATGCCACCATCCTCTGGGAGGGAGGCACGGCCCATCAGGCCTCGGGCCCAAGCCTCCGGGGTCCGGGCCACCTCGAGGTTCTCGAGCTCGATCGTCCCGCCGGTCGTCCGGATCCGGACCAGGATGCTGTTCGTCACAGCCCCGGGCACGGGCTCCGCGCCGTCGCCGCATGCTGCCAGCGTCAGGACGACCAGGCCGACCGATACGAGCCGTCGCATCCGGCCATGGTCCCACGGAGCCGAGGTGGGGGGTTGCTATCATCGCGGCGCATACAGCCGGAGTAGCTCAGTCGGCAGAGCACCTCCATGGTAAGGAGGTTGTCCGGGGTTCGATTCCCCGCTCCGGCTCCAGTTCTCTGACCAGGCAGTTCTTCCCGGTGGTCGCGCGATGGAACGCGGAGCCTAGGCGCAGCCCTCGATGTAACGAACCTGCTGATCGAATCCCGAACGAAAGGACGTCACGCTGCGTCGGTTGGTCTCAAAGATGATCAAGAGGCCGTCCTCGGGTTCGGGATCGAAGATGAGATAGCTGCCGCGATCACCTAGATAAGGATGGAGCTCGCGTTTCAGCTCATCGCCGTAGGCGTCTTCGACTTCGGAGATCGGATCCCCCACCCCTATCCCCGTATCTGTTTCGATCGCGGACTCGTTCCCCATATCGATCCGTACTAGCACGCGTCGGCTGAACATCAGGAAAAGGTCGTGGGGGCCACCCACCAGCTGCCCGTATCGACACTGAGGGGTAAAGTCCGACGAGATATCTACCTCCATCCCGGTCGCACGCTCGACATCGTTGACGTGCATTCCGATCGTCATCGGTCCAAGCCCGTCGATACGAAGATCGTCCGCCTCGGTCACCCGAGTAGCGACAGCCATGGTCGGGGTCGGTGACGAATCGTCCTGAGTGTCCGACAAGTAAATCGCCCCGCCGATGACGGCGCCACCGAGGACGAACCCGATCATCAAAGTGGCGACCCTGTTCACTCCGCTCCTCCTGTGGCGGGATGATACAAATCCGACGCCCGGACGGACGAACAGGTTGCCGTGTCGAGCCGGTGAGGCGCATCGAAGGAGCTCCGTTCTCTCCCCTCCGCTCGGCGGCTAGGTGTTTCCTTCAGCGCCGTCCGCTTCTCCGTCAACCACACGCTGTGCGTCCTTGGATGCTCGCTCGCCTCCGGCGGCGGTTGACCTCGTCGACTACAAGACGGCGCAAGTGCCTCCGGCTCGGAAAGCCGCCGAGCAACAGGAGATGCACCCGGTGTAACGGAAGGCCCTACAACCCGACGGGAACAGACGACAACGCTGCTCCTCGTGTTCAGGCCCCGACCAGGGCATAAACGGAAAGTGGCTGGTCGGGGAGTCGGCTGGCAATCATGGTGAGAATCATGGTGAGGAGGGGGTCTCGGGTTCGATTCCCGACTCCGGCTCGGAATCTGCGAAACGTCTGGCGGGGGCCCCGGCCGTCGGTAGACTGTTCGACCGACAGGGCGGGGTAGCTCAGTGGCAGAGCAAGCGGCTCATAATCGCTGTGTCGCGGGTTCGAATCCCGCCCCCGCTACGGAGCTACCCACAGGGAACACCCCAGGAGGATCCTGAAGTGGCGAAGAAGAAGTTCGAGCGGACCAAGCCGCACGTGAACATCGGCACGATCGGCCACATCGACCACGGCAAGACCACGCTGACGGCCGCGATCACCAAGGTCCTGGCGGAACGGGGCCTGGCCGACTTCACCCCCTTCGACCAGATCGACAAGGCCCCCGAGGAGCGGGAGCGAGGGATCACCATCGCCATCGCCCACGTGGAGTACCAGACCGAGGCCCGCCACTACGCCCACGTGGACTGCCCCGGGCACGCCGACTACATCAAGAACATGATCACCGGGGCGGCCCAGATGGACGGGGCCATCCTGGTGGTCAGTGCGGCCGATGGCCCCATGCCCCAGACCCGGGAGCACGTCCTTTTGGCCCGCCAGGTGAACGTCCCGGCCATCGTGGTGGCCCTGAACAAGGTGGACATGGTCGATGACCCCGAGCTCCTTGACCTGGTGGAGCTGGAGGTCAGAGAGCTGTTGTCCTCCTACGAGTTCCCCGGCGACGAGGTCCCGGTGATCCGGCTCTCTGCCCTGAAGGCCCTGGAGGGCGACGAGGAGGCCAAGGCCGGGGTGCTGGAGCTCATGAACGCCGTGGACACCCACATCCCCGAGCCGGTCCGGGACATCGACAAGCCCTTCCTCATGGCCATCGAGGACGTGTTCACCATCACCGGACGGGGCACCGTGGTCACCGGCCGGGTGGAGTGGGGCAAGCTGAAGAAGATGGAGGAGGTCGAGATCGTGGGCCTCCGGGACACCAGGAAGACGACGGCCACCGACCTGGAGATGTTCCGAAAGCTCC
>JBIOXZ010000163.1:0-31295 GCA_044869895.1 Actinomycetota bacterium
GGCCGAGGACGATGTCGTCGTTCGAGCTGCCCGCGGCGACCATGGGGAAGCACATCTCCTTTGGATCGCACCGGAAGTCGATCACCACGCTTCGGTCCTCGACCGACAGCGCCTTCTCGATCACCGCATCGACCTCGGCGGGATGCTCGGCCCGAAGGCCGACGGCACCGTATGCCTCGGCGAGCTTCACGTAGTCGGGCGTCTCGTGCGACAGGTACACCTGGGAGTAGCGCTCGTTGTAGAAGAGCTCCTGCCACTGGCGGACCATCCCCAGGTGGGCGTTGTTGATGATGGCCGTGACGAACGGGATGTTCTCGGTCGTGGAAGTGGCGAGCTCCTGCGCCGTCATCTGAAAGCACCCGTCGCCGTCGATGGCCACGACGCGACGGTCCGGCCGCCCGGTCTTCGCGCCGAGCGCCGCCGGGACGGCGAAGCCCATGGTCCCCAGGCCGCCGGAGTTGACCCATGTCCTCGGTTCGGTGAACTTCCAGAACTGCGAGGCCCACATCTGATGCTGGCCCACCCCGGCCACCACGATGGCGTCTCCCCTCGTCAGCTCGTAGAGGCGCTGGATTGCGAACTGCGGCTTCAACGGCCCGTCCTCGGGCTGGTCGTAGTGGTACGGATACCTGGCCAGCCACCCCCGCAGGGTCGACAACCA
The DNA here is from genome assembly GCA_044869895.1 of Actinomycetota bacterium. GTDB lineage: Bacteria > Actinomycetota > UBA4738 > UBA4738 > HRBIN12 > AC-69. The sequence continues at coordinate 662 of JBIOXZ010000163.1, forward strand.
TGCGGAGCGGTCGGGCGGCCCGCCGGCTTCCTCCTGTCGCAGGCGGAGCTCCGCGACCATCTTGGCGATCACGTCTTTGGCATCCCCAACGATGGGGACGTCCGCCGCACGGTTCTTCCCGATCTCCGCGGGGTCGATGTCGGCATGGACGATCTTGGCGTGCGGAGCGAAGGATGCGAGCTGCCCGGTCACCCGGTCGTCGAATCGGGCGCCCAGTGCGACGAGCAAGTCGGCTCGTTGCATCGAGGTGACCGCCGTATAACCACCGTGCATCCCCGGCATCCCCAGCGCAAGCTCGTGGGTGTCGGGGAAGGAGCCGCGGGCCATGAGCGTGGTCACGACCGGTAGCCTTCCCTCGGTGGCCAGGTCGAACAGCTCCTTGGTCGCGTTGGCCTTGATCACGCCGCCCCCCACGTACAGGACGGGGCGCTCGGCCTGCATGATCAGGCGCACGGCCTCCCGGACCTGCTTCAGGTTGCCCTTCGTCGTGGGCTTGTAGCCGGGGAGGTCCACATGCTCGGGCCACCTCCATGTGGCCTCCTGGAGCAGAACGTCCTTTGGGATGTCCACGAGCACCGGCCCGGGCCGTCCGGTCCTGGCGATGTGGAAGGCCTCACGGATCGTCTCGGCGACCGCCCCCGCCTCGGTCAACAGGAAGTTGTGCTTGGTCACCGGCATGGTGATCCCCGTGATGTCGGCCTCCTGGAAAGCGTCGTTCCCGACAACCGGAGTTGGCACCTGGCCGGTGATCGCCACCACGGGCACCGAATCCATCTTCGCGTCGGCGAGTGCCGTCACCAGGTTGCACCCTCCCGGCCCGGACGTGGCCATGCACACGCCGACCTTGCCCGTGGCCCATGCGTAGCCCTCGGCGGCGTGGCCGGCCCCCTGCTCGTGCCGGTTCAGGATGTGGCGGATGGATGAGTCGAGCAGCGGATCGTACGCGGGCAGGATGGCCCCGCCTGGGATGCCGAAGACAACGTCCACGCCCTCGCCCTCGAGGGCCTTGAACAGCGCCTGGGCCCCAGTGACCTTCATCGGGCGGGAACCTCCCCCGGCCGGGCCTCGACCGGCCCGGTCTCCACCCGCCGCGCCGTGCACCCCAGGCGGTGGGCCAGGTTACGGCACGAGCGCTCGAACTCCCACGGGGTCCAGTCCCGGCGATGCGAGGTCAGCTCGTCCCCCGCACCTCCGAAATCGAACCCCGCCGACAGGTAGGTCACTTCTGAGCCGAAGAACCGATCGAATTGCGGCCTGTCGGCCGGATCGGTCACATCGATGGTCACCTGGGCCGGCCCCTCCCACAGCACGCTCGCTACCGTGCGGCCACCTCGATCGAACTCGTATCGCATCTCGTCCTCTCCTCCCTCGGTGCTCTCAGCCTTCCTGAAGATGTGGCTCCTGTTCCATCGGTCGTTCTCGGGGTAGAAAAAACCCCCCGCTTGGCGGAGGGTGTCAGGCGCGGGATGGGCCCGATGGGCCCGGCCCCGCGCCTAGCGAATGAGTACGAGAGCCTGCGGTTCCCGAGACCTCGTTCCGGCTGTCATGGTCTCCTCAGTGTAGGGACGCATCGTCCCGTGTCAACCCGCCGTTTGCCCTTCACCCGAGCCCTCCGTCGGCGCGGAGGGCTTGGGGGGCCCGGGACGCTCCGGCGGCGCGGGAGGCTCCGGGGGCTTCGGAGGCCCTGGGCTCGGCACCGGGGACTCGCCCTCGGGGTGGCCGTGGGGGATGACACCGGCCCCAACCTCCTCGTGGGGGGCCATCGGGGCAAACCGAGGCGGAGACGGCGCCGGAATCGCACGAGACCGCCACAGCACATAGGCCATGCCCATCAAGGCCGTCACGAACGCGCCGGCAGCCGCCACCATGGCCAAGGTCAACCCGGTAGAGCTCCCGCCGCCACCGGCAGCCGGGGGAACGATCACGGTGATCGCCGGAGACGGCGACACCGTTGGCGAACCGGTCGCCGTTGGGGTTGCGGAGTCCGTCGGCGTTGCCGTGCTCGTGGGGGAGGCCGTGGCCGTGGTTCCCCCCAGCGTTACCTGGAACGTCGCGATGGCTTCGCGCCGCTCACCGGACGCATTGGTCTGGATGGCGGCCACCGCTTTCTCGCCCGGGGGGATCCCGCCGGGCACCGTGACGCTCTGGGCGAAGCCGCCGTCGGTCCCGACGCCGATGCCGTCGGCAACGACGATGCCGGCGAAGGAGATCTGGACCGAGGAGCACGCCGGGCTCCCGCAGAACCCTCGGCCGGCGACCTGCACCGTGGTTCCCACACCGCCCGAGGACGGATCGACCTCCAGGGTGGGAGCGCCCTGAGCGCTGGCGATCGTGGGGCCGAGTGATGACCCGAACGCCAGCAGGACCATGCCGATTGCGCCAACCACGAGGGCTTTACGCACGTCGCTGCCTTCCGCCGGGTCGCTCCGCTTAGCCTATGAGACTAGCCCCGATGCCGAGTGGTACGGCACAACTCGTCGCAGCGTTCAGCCGCGGAGGGCGGCGAGGAACTCGTCCAGCGACGGCTCGACCCGGTACGTCGGCTCCACGACGCCCTCGAGGGCCGACACCGTCTTGTAGCCGTTGCCGGTGATCAAGGCGACGGTCTCGTCCTCGGAGCCGATCGCGCCGGACTCGCGGAGGCGCCGCAACACGGCCACGGTCACCCCGCCGGCGGTCTCCGTGAACACTCCTTCGGTCTCGGCCAGGAGCCGGACCCCCGCCACGACCTCGTCCTCGGGACAGGCCTCGACCGTCCCGCCCGTGTCCCTGGCCGTCTGGATGGCGAACCACCCGTCCGCCGGGTTCCCGATGGCCAACGACTTCGCGATCGTGTTCGGCTTCACCGGACGGACCTCGGTCGCGCCGGAGCGGAACGCCTCGGCCACCGGCGCGCACCCCTCGGCCTGGGCGCCGGAGATCCGGTACGGCCGATCCTCCACAGCGCCGATGCCCACGAGCTCGCGGAAGGCCCGGTGGACCTTGGTCATGAGCGCACCCGATGCCACCGGCACCACCACGTGGTCCGGGAGCCGCCACCCGAGTTGCTCGGCGACCTCGAACCCCAATGACTTCGAGCCCTCCGCGTAATACGGGCGCAGGTTGACGTTGATGAACGCCCAGGGAAGGACCTCGGCCACCTCGGTGCACAGCCGATTCACGTCGTCGTAGTTCCCCTTCACGGCGACGACCTTCGCGCCATAGGCCTCGGTGGCCAGGATCTTGGGCGGCTCCAGGTCCTCGGGGACGAACACGAACGCAGGCATGCCCGCCTTCGCCGCGTGGGCCGCGGTTGCGTTGGCAAGGTTGCCGGTGGAGGCGCACGAGACCGCCTCGAACCCGAAGGCCCCGGCCATGGTGATGGCCACCGAGACCACGCGGTCCTTGAACGAGTTCGATGGGTTCACCGAGTCGTCCTTGATCCACAGTTGTTCGATGCCCAGGCGCTCCCCCAGCCGCTCCGCCCGGCGGAGCGGGGTGAAGCCCGCACCCAGGTCGACCCGGTCGATGCCCGGTCCGCCGGGCAACAGGCCCTCGTATCGCCACAGGGTGGCCGGCCCGGCCTCGACGTGCTTTCGGAAGTCCACCCCCTCCATGGTCTCCAGGTCGTACGACGGCTCGAGGGGGCCAAAGCACTCCTCGCAGATCGTGAGCGGCTCGACCGGGTATCGCGCGTGGCACTCCCGGCACTCGAGCGCAGTGGGGTTGGTGATCTCGGGGACGGTCACGACGTGACGGCCCCCTCGGATGCGGAGGAGACCAGGCGCGCGTACTTGGCCAGCGCGCCGCTCGCGTATCGGGGGGCAGGAGCCTTCCAGGCGGCGCGACGTCCGGCCAAGTCTGCCTCGTCCACCAGCACGTCGATACGCCGGTTCTCGGCGTCGATCTCGATGCGATCCCCGTCGCGAAGCAGGGCGATCGGCCCGCCCACGAGGGCCTCCGGCGAGATATGGCCAACCGAGAATCCCTTCGTGGCGCCGGAGAACCGGCCGTCGGTGATCAGCGCGACGTCCTTGCCCAGACCGGCGCCTGCCACCGCCGCCGTGACGGCGAGCATCTCTGGCATCCCGGGCGATCCCTTCGGCCCCTCGTATCGGATGGCGATGACGTCCCCGGCCCTGATCGTCCCCGAGGTGAGCGCCTCGAATGCCTCGTGCTCGGAGTCGAACGGCCGGGCGGTGCCGGTGAACGTGAGGCTCTCCGCCCCGGCGATCTTCATGACGCTTCCTTCCGGCGCAAGCGATCCGTACAGGATCGCCGTGCCGCCGGTCGGATGGATGGGACTTCCGACGGTGTGCACCACCGTGCCGTCGGGAGGCGGCGGCGCGGCGTCGGACAGGTTGTCGGCAATGGTCTTGCCGGTGACGGTGAGGGCGTCCCCGTGCAGGAGTCCCGCGTCGAGCAGCTCCTTCATGATGACGGGCACGCCTCCCACGCGGTCCAGGTCCGACATCACGAATTTCCCGGCCGGCCTGACGTCCACCAGGTGCGGGACGCGCCGCGAGATGCCGTCGAAGTCGTCCAGGGCCAGCTCCACGTGCGCCTCCCTGGCGATGGCCAGGAGATGCAGGACCGCGTTCGTCGAGCCGGCCAGGGCCATCACCACCGCGATGGCATTCTCGAACGCGTCCCTGGTCATGATGTCGCGGGGACGGATGGCCTGCTCGAGCAGTCGGGTGACGGCGACGCCGGACTCGCGCGCGAACACCTCGCGTCGGTAGTCGACCGCCGGTGGCGAGGCGGCGCCCGGGAGCGACATGCCGAGCGCCTCCGCCGCGGCGGCCATCGTGTTGGCGGTGTACATCCCGGCGCACGATCCGGCGGTGGGACATGCGGCTCGTTCGACCGCGAGGAGCTGGTCCTCGCTTATCGATCCCTTCGCGTGGGCGCCGACCGCCTCGAACACGTCCTGAATCGTGATGTCCCGGCCCTCGTACGTGCCGGGCAGGATCGTGCCGCCGTACAGGTAGACGGCCGGGAGGTTCAGGCGGGCCATGGCCATGAGCATCCCCGGCTCGCTCTTGTCACAGCCGGCGATGCCCACCAAGCCGTCGAACCGCTCGGCGTGCATCACGAGCTCGACCGAGTCGGCGATCACCTCACGGGAGATCAGCGACGCCTTCATCCCCTCGTGGCCCATGGCGATGCCATCGGAGACCGCGATGGTGGTGAACTCCAGCGGCACCGCGCCGCCCTGTCGGACGCCCTCCTTGGCCAGCGCGGCCAGCTTGTTGAGGTGGTAGTTGCAGGGCGTGACCTCGTTCCACGAGGAGGCCACCCCAACTTGCGGCTTCCCGAAGTCCTCCTCGGAGAAACCGACCGCCCGAAGCATCGCCCGGGCCGGAGCACGCTCCGGCCCCTCGGTGACCTCCCAGCTCCGTGGTCGCTTCCGGTCGCCGCGTCCTCGCGCACCCACCGCGTCCTCCTCCGAACGCTTGGGTCAGAATGGAACCGCACGATACCAGGGAGCACTTGATGGACCCCATGCCGATCGAGCCGCCGCCGCGGACGACGCGCGGATGGTGGATGGACGAGGCACTCGCGCAGGATCCGGGCGAGCCGTATCCGCCGCTCGCGACGGACACGGCCGCCGACGTGGTGATCCTGGGCGGTGGCTACACCGGTATGTGGACGGCCTACTTCCTGAAGGAGCGCGACCCCGGCATCGACGTCGTCCTCCTGGAGCAGGACATCTGCGGGGGCGGGCCGAGCGGGCGCAACGGCGGGTTCGTGAACGGGTACTGGAGCTCGATCGGCGAGCTGGCCCACCGGTTCGGAGATGGCGACGCCCTCGAGTTGTGTCTCGCTGCGTCACGGAGCGTGGCCGAGATCGGCCGGTTCTGCCAACGCCACGACGTCGACGCCTGGTTCACCGACGGCGGCGAGCTGGCGGTTGCGTCGAACCCGTTCCAGGAGGACTCGTGGGATCGCGAGCTCGGGGAAGCGCGGCGCCTCGGGGCGGAGGACGAGCTCGTCGAGCTCTCCGCCGACGAGGTCCGAAAGCGGGTCGACTCCCCGGTCCTGCTCGGCGGCGTGTTCCATCCCGATGCCGCCACCGTGCAGCCCGCCCGGCTGGCCCGAGGGCTGCGTCGGGTGCTGTTGGAGCGCGGCGTTCGGATCTTCGAGGGAACTCCGGTCCGCCGGTTCGCCGCAGGACCGCCGGCGACGGCGGAGACGCCTGGCGGCTCCGTTCGCGCGGCTCATGCCGTCATCGGCGTGGGGTCGTGGGGCATCCACTGGAAACGGTTCCGGCGACACCTGGCGGTCCGGGGGAGCTACATCGTGCTGACCGAGCCGGCCCCGGAGAAGCTGGAGGAGATCAACTGGACGGGCGGCGAGGCCCTGCGTGACCTGCGCCCGTCGCTGCACTACGTGCGGACGACGCCCGACGGGCGGATCGCCATGGGCTGCGCGGGCATGCAGCCCGGCCTGGCCCGGAGGATCGGCCCCCGATTCACCTACGACGAGCGGTTCCTGCGAACGGCGGTCGCCGATCTGCACCGGATGTTCCCGAGCTTCCGGGACGTGCCGCTCGCCGCGGGGTGGGGAGGCCCTATCGACGTCGCCGGCACGTACCTGCCGTTCTTCGGCAGCGTGGCTTCCGGGAACGTCCATCACGGCCTAGGGTTCACCGGGAACGGCGTCGCCCCCTGCCACCTCGGCGGCCAGATCCTGGCCAGCCTGGCCATGCGTGCGGAGGACGGCTTCTCCCGTCTCGCGCTCGTGACGCGCGAGCCGCTCCGCTTCCCCCCCGAACCGATCCTCTCGTCCGGGATGCTCGTGGTGAACGAGGCCATCCGTCGAAAGGACGACGCCGAGGACGCGGGACGGCGGCCGAACCCGCTGGTGACCTTCGTGGCCCGAATGCCTCGCCGACTCGGCTACAACCTGGGGCCTCGGTGAGGGTCGCCCCGTACGGGCCTCCCCCGCGCCGGGCCGTCCGCAGCTGGTGGATGGAGGAGGCGCTGGCGAACGATCCGGGTGAGCCGAGTCCGCCGCTCGCGGCGGACACGGCGACCGACGTGGTGATCCTGGGCGGCGGCTACACGGGCCTGTGGACCGCGTTCTTCCTGAAGGAGCGCGATCCCGGTATCGACGTCGTCGTTCTGGAGCGCGACATCTGCGGCGGGGGCCCGAGCGGGCGCAACGGCGGGTTCGTGAACGGGCTGTGGGACGAGCTTCCGACGCTCGCTGGGCTCCACGGCGACCAGGCGGCCCTGTCGATCTGTCGTGCGGCCGACCACTCGATCGGCGAGATCGGCGAGTGGTGCATGAGCCACGGCATCGATGCCTGGTACTCGCGGGCCGGGGACCTCGGCATCTCGACCTCGCCGGCCCAGGACGGTTCGTGGCGGGAGAGCGCGGAGTTCGCGCTGAGGGTCGGTGCCGACCAGGAGTACGTGGAGCTCTCGCCCGCCCAGGTGGCCGAGCGCTTCCGGTCGCCGGTGGCACGGGGCGGGGTGTTCATGCCTGGTGCCGCGCATGTCCAGCCCGCGCGCCTCGCTCGTGGGCTCCGCCGCGTCCTCCTGGAACGGGGCGTTCGGATCTTCGAGGAAGCGCCGGTGCTGCGGTTCCGTGGCGGCACCCGCGCCGAGGCGGAGACGCCCGGAGGTAGCGTGACGGCGACAAGCGCGGTCATCGGCCTCGGTGCATACGCCGCTTCGCTCCCGGCGTTCCGCCGGGCCATCCTCCCCCGGTCCAGCACGATCGTCCTGAGCGCGCCCAGCCCCGAGAGGCTGGAGGATATCGGATGGACGGGCGGCGAGGGCGTCTACGACTACCGTTCCACGCTGCATTACCTCCGGACCACACCCGACGGCCGGATCGCGTTCGGGGGGGCCGGGGCGCGCACGGGCCTGGGCACCGGGCTCGGCCCGCGGATGGATTTCGACGAGGCCGCCGTCGCCCGGTTGGTCCGCGACCTCCACCGATGGTTCCCGAGCTTCCGCGACGTGCCGATCGAGTGCGCGTGGGGTGGCCCCATCGACGTGACCGGGCTGCACCTGCCCTTCCTCGGAACGCTTCCGTCGGGAAACCTCCATTACGCGCTGGGGTTCACGGGCGGCGGTGTGGGGCCGTGTCACCTCGCTGGGCGGATCCTCTCGGGCCTGGCTGTGGGAGCCGACGACGCCTTCACGCGGCTGCCGATCGTCGGTGCGGAGCCCAAGCCATTCCCCCCAGAGCCGCTGCGCTCGCCCGGGGCGCTCCTCGTGACTCGGGCCATCATGCGCAAGGACGACGCCGAGGACGAGGGCGGAAGGGCCCTTCCGCCGGTGGACTTCCTGGCCCGGATGCCGAGGCGCCTCGGCTACAAACTCGGTCCCTAGTCGGGCAGCGCGAAGGGCTCGTAGCCGGGAGCGGTCCGCGGCCACGGGTTGGCAGCTTCCCACTCCTCAGCGAACGCGAGCAGGAGGTCGTCGCGGAACCGGGGGCCGGTGACCTGGAGCCCGAAGGGGATGCCGTTCGGCGACAGGCCCGCGGGAAGGGACAGTGCGGGATGGCCCGAGAGGTTCGCCTCGCCGGTGTTGTACCCCTCGCCGCCGGCCACATCGTCCGTGTCGGGCAGCGTGCCATCGGTGCGCCATCCCTCGTACCCGAGCGTCGGGCACACGAACACGGCATCCTCCCCGAGCAGCTCGTCCATGGCTCTGGTGTACGCGAACCGGCTGCGTCGGGCCTCCACGTACCGGTCGAGGGTGATGCCGAGGGCGTACTCCATCGTCGACCGGAACGGCGGCGACAGCTCGTCCATGCCGGCCACCACCCGCTCCCGGCCGATCGCCTGAAGCTCTTCCGCAGCGACGAGGACGTACCAGTCCTCGCCGGGGTCGCCGCCGAACGCGAAGATCGACGACGGCTCGATCTCCTCGACGGGGAGCCGAAGGTCGCGCTCGATGCTTCGAAGGGCCGCGCGATACCGCTCGTCCATCGCCGGCGGCAGCGGGCCCCAGTCCCACGTTCGTGGCGCGGCGACCACGCGAGAGACCGAGCCATCCCCAGGCTCCCACACGGGCGCCGATCCGATATCTCCAGACCCCGGCCCTCGCATCACGTCGAGCAACAGTCGAAGGTCGGCCACCGTGTTCCCCAGCGGCCCGTCGCCGGACAGGTCCATCCACGACGGGATGGGCCACCGGGCCACGAGGCCGGTTGTCGGCTTCAGGCCGGCCAGGCCGCACAAGGCGGCGGGGATACGCACCGAGCCGCCGCCGTCGGTGGCGGTGGCCAGGGGCGCCAGCCCCGCCACCAGCGCAGCGCCGGAGCCACCGCTCGAGCCACCGGTGGACCACTCCACGCCCCACGGGTTGCGCGTCGGCCCGTACACCACGTTGTCGGTGAACCCGGAGAACGAGAACTCGGGTACGTTCGTCCTCCCCACCACGATCGCGCCCGCGGCGCGGAGGCGCTCGACGACCCGGGCGTCCCGCTCCGCGGGCACGGTGTCCTGGAGCAGGCGCGAGCCGTTCACGGTTCGCATCCCGGCGACGTCGGTGTTGTCCTTCACCAGTAGGGGAAGTCCGAGGAGCGGGAGCGGTCCGCCCGACTCCGACGCCGATGCCCGCCGCTTCTCGGCCTCGGCGATGGCCTCCTCCTCGGGCCGAAGCGCGATCACCGCGTTCAGGTCCCCGTTCAGCCGTGCGATCCGCTCGTAGGCTAGCCCGACGAGCTCGGTCGCCGACACGCGTGCGTCGCGCACCTTCTCCGCCAGCTCCGCAAGCATCTAGGAACGGCCTCGGATGCGTAGGCGATCCACGACGGTCCCGCCCTTGTGGTCGCGGAGCACGACCGTGGCCGCGTTTCGCCCCGGCACGGCCATCACGCCACCGCCCGGATGGGTTCCTGCGCCGCACAGGTACAGGCCGGGGACCGGCGACCGGTAGTCGCCGTAGAAGGGGATGGGCCGAAACGAGAACATCTGGTCGGGCGAGAGCTCGCCCTGCATGATATTCCCGCCGATCAGCCCGAACCGGGCCTCGATGTCGGGTGGGGCCAGGACCTCCATGTGTTCCACGGCGCCGGCGAGGTTCGGCGCGAACTGCCCCACGGTCTCGATCACACGCTTCCCGAACCGCTCGCGTTCGTCGTCCCACGAGCCCGAGCGGAGCTCGTACGGCCCGTACTGGCAGAACGCCAGCATCACGTGCTTGCCCTCCGGAGCCAGGCCCTCCTCGTGGGCCGTGGGGAACACGACCTCCACGTAGGGGTTCTCGCTGGGGCGCCCATACTTCGCGTCGTCCCATGCACGCTCGAGGTACTCGATGGACGGCGAGACGGCCGACAGGCCCATGTGGAGCCGCCCTTCCTGATCCCACGACGGGAACGACGGCAGCTCGGACAGCGCGACGTTCACCTTTACCGACCCGCTCCGCGTTCGATAGCGCTTGATGTCGCGCACCACCTCATCGGGCAGGCGATCCTCCCCGACGAGGTCCAGGTACGTGGTGATTGGATGCGCGTTCGATACCACGCGCCGGGCCCGAACGAGCGAGCCGTCCGAGAGCTCCACGCCCACCGACCGGCCGCTCGCGTCGATGGCCACCCGCTGCACCTCGGCATTCGCGCGGATCTCCGCGCCGGCCGACTCGGCCGCGCGGGCGAGGGCTGTGGAGACCGCCCCCATCCCACCTCGAACCCAACCCCAGGCGCCGGCATGGCCGGCCACCTCGCCAATCCAGTGATGCATCAGCACGTAGGCCGATCCTGGAGACATCGGTCCGCACCACCCGCCGATCACCGCCTGGGTGGCCAGGGCGCCCTTCACCCGGTCGTCCTCGAACCACTCGTCGAGGAAGTCGGCGGCGCTCATCGTGAACAGCCGGACCATCTCGTGCACGTCGCGTCCCGTCCAGCTTCGGATCCTCCCGGCCGTCCGGGCCCACCGGGTCACGTCCCGGATGCGGACGTTCGGAGGCACGACGTACAGCAGGTCCTTCAACAGCCCGGCCACCCGGTCGAAGGAGCGGTCGAACTCCACGTACGCGTCCGCGTCCTTCTTCGAGAAGCGGGCGATGTTCTCGGCGTCGCGGGACACATCACCCCACAACGTGAGCGAGGTCCCGTCGGGAAACGGCACGAAGTAGTCGGGGGAGATGATCGAGACCCGGTATCCGTGCCGCTCGAGGTCGAGCTCCTCCACGATCCGGGGCGGCATCAGGCTCACCACATAGCTCGCACTGGAGATCCGATAGCCTCGCCAGGGCTCCTCGGTCACGGCCGCCCCGCCCACGACGTCCCGGCGCTCCAGCACCAACACATCGAGGCCGGCCCGGGCCAGGTACGCAGCGCAGGCCAGCCCATTGTGGCCACCACCGATCAGCACGACGTCGCGTTCGAACGCGCTCACGACGGGCGGAGGGTACTGTCCGGCGATTCGGCACGGCAAGCTTGGCCGCGAACCGGCTCCGGCCGGGGTAGCGTCTTGTCGGCGTGGATCCCATCCAACGGCGAGCGATCCGAAATGGCGTGGTGGCGGCGGCCATCACGGCGGCCACGCTGTTCGCCTTCGAGGCTGTTCGCCCGGCGGCCAGCCCACCACAGGCCACACCGTCGGTGACGGCCTCGCCCTCCCCGACATGCGAGGCGAGCTGGGACGTGCTCCCGAGCATCGATCCGGATCAGGAGGGCAACCAGCTCCTGGCCGTGGCCCCCGCCCCCGACGGGCAGATGTGGGCGGTCGGAGGCTTCGGCCCCCCCGAGGCGCCGACATCCACCCTCGTCGAGCGGTGGGACGGCCAGCTGTGGGTGGTGACCGCGAGCCCCAACGCCGGCACCGTGAACGTGCTGCACGCCGTGACCGCGACAGGGGCCGGGGATGTCTGGGCCGTGGGAAGAAGCTCGGACGGCGTCGAGGACGCCCCGCTGATCGAGCGGTGGGATGGGATCGGGTGGAACCTGTCCCCAGCTCCCACCTTCGAGGGCGGCGCCGCCCTGTACGGGGTGGCGGCAGCCGGACGGACGGTCTGGGCGGTGGGTGCGTCCCGAAGCGGCGACCTCGGCACTGAACAGGCGCTGATCTTGCGGTGGAAGGGGAGCGAATGGACGGCCGAGACCCTGCCCACCCTCCGAGAGCCGAGCATCCTTCGGGCCGTCACGGCCGTCTCCAGCGACGACGCCTGGGCGATCGGATCGCAAGGGGATCGGCCGCTCGCGCTCCGATTCAACGGCACCCGGTGGCGCCGGGTCCCCGTTCCGGGGAGTGGCCAGTTGGTGGCCATCGCGCCGCCGCTAGGCGACGGTGCATGGGCGGTCGGTGCGTCCATCCTTCGATGGGACGACAAGGCGTGGAAGGAGGCGGGGGCGGCCCGACGCCACGGGACCCTTCAGGGGATCGCCGCGGTCTCGCTCGACGAGGCATGGGCCGTTGGCTCGAGCCCTGGGGCGAGGAACGGTATGAACCGGGCGCTGGTCCAGCGCTACGACGGAACCGAGTGGTCCATCGTGGACGGACCCGGCGTCCCCGGCTCCGACGTATTCACGGCGGCGGCCGCGGCACCGGACGGATCGGTGTGGGCGGTCGGCTACCGCGACACGGCCAACCGCCGTGCAACGCTGATCGGCCGGGGCTCGGTGGCCTGCGCCTGAGGCCGGCGTTGGGTATCGCTCGCGGTGAGGCTTCGGCCGCCGGCTAGCGAGCGGGCGGTTGATATGGTGCCGGGCCTCCAGGCTGCTCGGCCGCAACGTTCAGGACCACGATGGTCTCGGCCACGCGGTCGCCGAAACGTTGCCTCTTCGGCGATCGGTTGGCGACGGTGTATCCCAACAGGTAGGGAACAACGTACGGGACGGCGTCGAGGAACCGGAGGACGTTCCTGATGAGCGCCGCCTCAAGTTCGATGGGCGATCCATCCTCGGTCACCACGAGGAGCCCTGTTCTCCGCTTGCCCAGCGACGCCCCGTACTTGCCCTCCATCAGCGTCATGTACGCCATCCACAGGACCATCGCGAGCAGGAGTGGCGGGGCGCTGAACTTGATCCGCAGGAGCCCGTTCGACGAGCTGATCCCGTCGGAGAGCACGGCCAGAGGGATCACGACCGCCAACGCGAGCAGGAGGTCGATGGCCAGGGCCTTGGCCCGCATCCCGAGAGGAGCGTAGGTGGGCTCCCAGTCAGGCGGCGGCGGTGTGAACGGGACACGGGGTGTCGCAGTGATCCCCGAGAGATCGCTCGGCGGGGTCCACCTCTCGTTCGCGTCGGTCTGATCCATCCCCATCCTGCTCGCAGCGCCGTGAATCACAGCGGCAGGGGCCGCTCATCCAGCCATCGGGACCTGGGCCTGGGACCTTGAGAGGGCGAACCCAATTCCCGAACGACCGCCGCGCATAGCGAGTGTGTCTACGTGCCGTTCAGGCAACCGGCCACGTCCGGGGGCAGACCCGGGATCGTCAGGCCGCCGCCCCCCACCACGAAGTCGTAGGGGATCCCCTCCCACGCCCCCGGAAGGTCCGGATAGGCCTTGGGCGTGGTGTCGGCGCTGTTCCACTGGAACCCGATCCAATCCGGCGACCGCCAACCGCGCGAGCGATAGGACGCGACCGCGGAGACCCCGCGCCCGAACCGCCGGGCCTCGACCAGGAAGCGGCCCTGGAACGCCGGGTCATGTTTCGCGTAGAGCTTGACGTACCACCGTTCCACCTCAGCGAGGTAGCCCTGCTCGGAGGGTGGGGACTCCGGACCGGTGAAGTGCCGCATGTCCACCACGACGAGGGGACCCTCGATCCCCGTGGTCCGCCGGATGATCCCGAGCGGCTGGAGGTACGGCTGCGAGTTCCGGGAAGGTGTGGCCCATCCGCTGACGCAGGTGGCCGCGGCGGGGCCGGCCGTCGGGGGGGCCGGGACGGGTGTCGGCGGCGGGGAGACGATCGAGGTGGTCGGGCCGACGACGGTCGGTGATACCGGTGGCTGAGGCGTGGGAGAGAGCGAGTCCCCGCCGTCGGCTCCGCCACACGCTACGAGGATGACGGCCATGACGACCACCGCGAGGCGGAACCGGCGCATCGTCACTCGAGCTCCATTCGGTGGGATCACGGGAGGATACCGTGCCGCACGTTCCTTGATAGCCTCGGGCACCCATGCCACCCCCTCATGACTCTCCCCTCGTGGAGCCACGCGGGGGATCCGGGTTCGAGCGCGTCCTGCACGAACGGTTGTCGCGGCGCCGATTCCTGACCCGGTCGGCGATGGGAGTTGCCGGAGCGACGTTGTTCTCGTGCACGGGCGGCCGGATCATCCCGAAGGTCACCGACACCACCCCCACCATCGACACGCAGTGGCCCATCAAGCGGGTGATCTACCTGATGATGGAGAACCGGAGCTTCGACAACATCTTCGGCAAGTACCCGGGTGCGGACGGGGCCACGGTGGGACTGCTGGCCGGGAAGGAGGTCCCGCTGATCCGTAGCCCGGAGTGGCTCCCCGGCGACCTTCCTCACGACCGGGCGGCCCATCTGAACTGTCTGAACGAGGGGAAGCTGGACGCGTTCGACGGCGGCATCTACGGGCCCGTCTACGCCTATTCGCAGTACGAGCCGGACCAGGTCCGCAACTACTACGCGTGGGCGAACGACTACGTGCTGTGCGACAACTTCTTCGCCTCCGTCGGCGGGCCCTCGTACCCGAACCACTTCTTCTTCGTCGCCGGACAGTCCGGGGGGGCCATCGATAACCCCGAGAACATCGAGACCACGGTCGCCGAGGGGAAGAAGTTCAAGAGCTGGGGGTGCGACGCGATCGGCGACGACGTGTTCGTCTTCGTCCTGGATGACAAGGGGAACCTGACGAAGCACGACTCTTGCTTCGACATCCCCACCGTCCCGCAGCAGCTGTCGCAGATCGGCGTGGACTGGGCCTACTACGCGGCCGTGCCCGGGCAGGCCGGGTACTTCTGGAACGCCCTGAACGGGATCGGTCCGATCTTCCACGGGGACACGTTCCACGAGCACACTCGGCCGGTGGGTCAGCTGATCGCCGACATCGAGGCCAACAAGCTTCCCCCCGTAACGTGGGTCACGCCACGCTTCGAGCTATCCGACCATCCGCCGTTCTCCACGTGCTTCGCCCAGAACTGGGTCACCGACATCGTGAACGCGGTGATGAGGAGCGACGCGTGGATGCACACGGCCATCTTCCTCGCCTGGGACGAATGGGGTGGGTTCTACGATCACGTGCTGCCGCCCGAGGTGGACGGCCTGGGCCTCGGCATCCGGGTGCCGGCACTGGTCATCTCCCCGTACGCGAGACGGGGACTGATCGACCACGAGGTGGGCGAGTTCTCCTCGCCGCTCAAGTTCATCGAGGACAATTGGGACCTGCCGCATCTCACGCCACGCATCGAGCGGACCCACAACTTCGAGCACGTCTTCGATTTCGGCAGGAACCCCCGAACGGACGCCGAGCCGCTCGGCCACCTCAAGTGCCACGGCAACGCCTTCGACTTCCCCGAGAACTACCCGGGCTGGGTACCCGGCACGACCCCCGTGACCAGCCCGCTCTAGCGAGAGGTCAGCTCCGCCGGGGGACGACCAGGGCGTCGACGGCGACGCAGCCGTCGACGCCTACGATCAGCGGGTTGGCGTCCAAGGCCTCGATGTGCTCACCGAGGTCCTGGGCCAGCCAGGACAGCGCGACCACCGCCTCGGCCAGGGCGGCACGGTCGGCCGGCGGCTGGCCACGGAGGCCGCCGAGCAACGGCCGGACCTTCAGTCGGTCGATGAGGCGCGTGGCGCGGGCCGCATCGAGCGGCGGCAGGGCCAACCGCCGGTCGTTCAGGACCTCGACCAGAACACCGCCCGCGGCGACGAGCACAAGGGGCCCGAACTGTTCGTCGCGAACGATCCCCAGGTGGATCTCGACGCCCGGCGTCGCCATCGCCGCCACCGCCACCTGTGGCCCGAGCCGGCCCGCCAGGTCCAGGTAGACGCCGGTTACCTCGGCCGCGTCGGCCAGACCCAGCCTCACCCCCCCGACGTCGGACTTGTGCTCGATCCCGGGCACCGCCGTCTTGAGGGCCACGGGATATCCGATGTCGCCCGCCGCAGCCAGCACATCGTCGAGGGAGCCCGCGATCTGGGAGCGGACGACCGGCACCCCGTAGTCCGACAGGAGATCGAGCGCCACCGGCTCGGAGAAGGACCCTTCTGTCGACAGCAACCTCTTCCACCGCTCCCTGGTCTTCGTGTCGACCGGCGAGGCTCCGGTGAGCGCCGGGAGGGCGTGATGATCCCGGTGGTCGAACAGGTGGCGGAACGCCGCGAGTCCGGTCAGGGTTCCCTCCAGCACGGGGATCCCCGCATCCTCGAGCCGCTTGGCGTCCGCGCGGTCGATGCCACCTGCGAAGTTCGAGAGCATGGCGAAGGGCTTCGTCGTCTCCGGGAACACCTCCTCCGCCATCCGGATGTAGCCCTCGTCGGGCTGGTCCTCGGTGGTCAGGTCGACGCTGAATGCCAGCCCCGCGGTGTCGGGGTCCTCCAGCAGCGCCCGCATGCACCCCGTGACCACCTCGTGCGCGTCGCGACCGGTCCCCCAGAAGTCGAGGGGGTTGACCGGCAGGAGCCCCTGCTCGAGCAGCTCGGTCAACCTCTCGGTGGTCTCCTCCGAGATGGTCGCGAGCGGCACCCCCACGGCCGCCGCCGAATCGACGAGGAGAGCGCGTTCGCCCCCGGAGTCGTGGACGCTGGCCAGCCCGCCGAGCCCGGCTCGCCGGCCCGAGCCGAGCAACGCCAGTGCGTCCGCCATCTCGTCAAGGCCCTCCACTCGTAGCACCCCGTGGGCCTCGAACAGAGCCTCGTAGGCTCCGTCCTCTCCGGCAAGCGCCCCGGAGTGGGCGGTGACCATACGCCGGGTCAGTGCCTCCTTCCCGACCTTCAGGGCCACCACCGGAATGTCCCGGTCGTTCGCCGCTCGGAGCGCGTCGACGAACGCGGCGGGGTCGCGGATCGACTCGAGGAACAGCCCGATCACCTTCGTGCTCTCGAGCGACAGGGCGTAGCCGATGTACTCGGCGGCCGTGGCCGCGAGCTCCAGCCCCGACGAGACCGCGATGTTGAACGATAGCCCCCGATCGTTGTGCAGCAGGGCGGAGAAGGCGGACCCCGAATGGCTGACGAACGCGACGTTCCCGGGCCGCAGTCCCTTCGGCTCGTAGAACCCCAGGGCCCGAACGCCTTTCTCCAGGTTGGCGAACCCCATGCAGTTGCCTCCGCAGACCGCCATCCGGGCGGCGCGAGCGATGGCCGCCAACCGATCGACGAGCGGCGGGGCGTCCTCGCGCGGGGCTTCGGAGCAGCTGGCGAAGATGACGGCCGAACGAGCGCCGGCTTCGGCCGCCAGACGCAGCTGCTCCTCGAGGAGGGGGTTCCCCACCGCCAGGATCGCGAGGTCGACGGCCGACCCGATCTCGGAGATCGTCTGGTAGCACCGCAACCCCAGGATCTCCCCGTACTTGGGGTTCACCGGGTAGACCACGCCGTCGAAGCCGCCTTCGAGGAGCTCCACCATGCTCTGGTTCCCCACCGAACCCTCACGGACGCTCGCCCCAACGATGGCGACGGACCGCGCCTCGAGCATGGTCTGGAGCGCGCCCCGGCCCTGGTCCCTCGAGCCAGGCGAAGCGGTCACGCTCCGGAGGCTACTGCGCCCGCCTGGCCAGCATCCGGTCCCGCTTGGCCTGCCGGAACGCCTGCCACCCGGGGATGCCGCACACGCCTCCGCCCGCATGCGTGGCCGACGACCCGTGATACAGGCCCCGGATGGGCGTGCGGTAATCCGCGTAGCCCGGGGCCGGGCGCATGTGGAACAGCTGATCCACCGAGAGCTCGCCGTGGAAGATGTTGCCGCCGATCAGCCCGAGCTCCTGCTCCAGGTCGTAGGGCCCCAGCACCTGCCGGGCGATGACCGAGGCCTTGAAGTTCGGCGCGAGGGAGTCGTACAGGTCCACGACCCGGTCGGCGTATTGCTCGAGCTCGTCGCGATGGGGCTCCTGCGCCCAGTCGTCGGGAACCCATTGGGTGAACATCGAGAAGTTGTGGACGCCTTCCGGCATCAAGGTCTTGTCCAGCGTAGTGGGGATGACCCCGTCCACGAACGGCCGCTCGGCGCCCTTGCGGAACAGGTGGGCGTCCTGGAACGCCTCCTCCGCGTACTGGGGCGAGAAGCACAGCTCGACCGAGCCCGTGTGGTGGTCCTGGAGCTCCTTGCCGGGATCGGCGATGAAGTCCGGCAGCTCGCTGATGGCCAGATTGATCTTCACCACCCCACTCCGCGTCCGCCAGTTCTCGATGTCCCGGACGAACTCGGCGGGGAGCTCGTTCGGGGCCAGGAGCCGCAGGAAGGCGATCTGCGGATGGATCGTGGTGACCACCACCGGGGCCCGAATCTCTTCGCCGTTCTCGAGCGCCACGCCGACGGTGCGGCCACCGCGAATCAGGATCCGGCCGACGCGCGCGCCCGTGCGGATCTCGGCCCCGAAGGATTCTGCAGCCCTGCGACACGCATCTGACACCCCGCCCATGCCACCGTCCTGGTAGCCCCAGGACCCCAGGTGCCCGTCGCCGACGTCGCCGATCGAGTGATGCAGCATCACGTATGCGGTCCCGGGCGAGTCGGGACCGGCCCACGTCC
Source organism: Actinomycetota bacterium (assembly GCA_044869895.1). GTDB lineage: Bacteria > Actinomycetota > UBA4738 > UBA4738 > HRBIN12 > AC-69. Next base: position 19,277 of record JBIOXZ010000163.1, read on the forward strand.
CGATGACGCCATTGATGGTGAGCATCGCCTTGATCTCGTCCGACTCGAACCAGTCGTCCAGGAGGTCGGTGACGCTCATCGTGAACAGACGGGTCACGTCCCCCACGCCGCGGACCCCGAGACCCCGCGCGCTCCACACCACGCGCAACTGCTCGATGAGGTCGGAGGGCCGCATGGACCCGACCTTCGGCGGGACGTGCAACAGCAGCGGGCCCATGACATCGGCTACGCCGGAGAGCCACGCGTCCCACGTCGGCATGATCTCCGCGTCCTTCTTTGAGAACTGGGAGATCGATTCGAAGTTCTTCTTCGCATCGTCCGCGTACACCTTGATGGATCGCCCATCGGGGAACGCCTGGTAGTACGGACCGAATGGTGTGACCTTGTACCCATGCCGCTCCAGCTGGAGCTCCCGGATGATCGTGGGCGGCATCAGGCTCATCACGTAGGAATAGGTGGTCACCCGGAGGTCCGGATGCTCGGGCCACGGCGCGCTGGTATCGGCGGCCCCCCCGGTCTTGTCCCGGGCCTCGAGCACCACGGTCCGCGCTCCGGCCTTGGCGAAGAAGGCCCCGGAGATCAGGCCATTGTGGCCACCACCGATCACGACGGCGTCGTACGTGTTGGCCATGGACGCTTCCCCCGTTGGTGGTGAGCCGGGGAGCATCATACCCCGATGTTTGAATGGCCGGTCAAGCCCGAGGGCCGTTGCCCCGGGTTGACACCCGCGCCTGACCAGGTATGGTTCGCTGAACGGCTGTTCAAACAAGGACGGGTGGGCTTGCGAGACTGTTCGGCGTTCAAGGGACGGGAGGGTGCGGATGAGCGCGGTTCGGCCCAGGGGGACGAAGGACCGGCACCAGGAGATCCTGGACGCGGCCGCGCGCGTGATCACCGAGCGTGGGCTGGCCGAGACGAGGATCTCCGATGTGGCCGACGCCGCCGGCGTCTCTCCCGGGCTGATCCTCTACTACTTCGACTCCAAGGACCGCCTGCTGGCCGAGGCCCTGACATTCGCCAACGACGACTTCTTCGTCCGGATGTCTCGCGAGATTCGCCGGCTGCCCACCGCGAAGGAGCAATTGCGTCGCGTGATCGACCTGTCGGTCCCCGGGTACCTGCCAGAGGACAGCAAGCTCGACGAGTGGGCCCTGTGGATCGAGGTATGGGTGCGAGCTCTACGGGATCCTCAGATGGCGAAGGACCGCGAGATCCTGGACCAGCGGTGGCGCCAGTCCATCGCCGACATCATCCGTGCTGGACAGGCGGCCGGCGAGTTCCCGGCACGAGACGCCGACGAGATCGCCCTCCGGCTCGGCTCGCTCATCGACGGCCTGGCCATCCAGGTGATCATGAACGACAGCCAGGTCTCACCAGAGCGGATGCACCGGGCGTGCATGGAGGTCGCCGCGCAGGAAATCGGGTTCGACCTGTAGCTCGCGCTCGCCGCTCAGCCGGCGAGCGTTCCGGCGCCCCGCTTGGCCAGCTGGTCGGCGATGATGTTGCGTTGGATCTCGGACGTGCCCTCCCAGATCCGGTCGACCCGCAGCTCTCGGTAGAACCGTTCGGCGATGTTCTCGCGCATGTAGCCCCGGCCCCCGAAGATCTGCACCGCGCGGTCGGCCACGCGGTTGGCCATCTCGCTCGCGTAGAGCTTGGCCATGGAGCAGTGCGCGTGCTGGACCTTGACGTCGACGTCCTCGTCGATCTCCTGCCCCACGCGATAGGTCATGAGACGCGAAGCCCACAGCTCGGTCAGCGAGTCGGCCAGCATGTGCTGGATGGCCTGGTAGGACATGATCGGCTGTCCGAACTGGACCCGCTCCTTGGCGAAGGCCGTTGCCTCCTCGATCAGGCGCTCGGCCGCCCCGCAGCATCGGGCGGCGATCATCAATCGCTCGTACCGGAACCAGGCGTACGTGAAGTCCATGCCACCGCCCTCGTCCCCGATTAGGTTGGCCGCCGGCACCCGCACGTCCTCGAACTCCAGGATCGCGTGCTGGTCCGCGTACGTGTGCGTATAGGCGGGTGCGCGCACCATCCGCAAACCCTCGGACGGGATGTCGACGATGAACAGCCCATGGGACCCGGCGTTCGGGCCGTCGGCCAGCTTGGCCTGGAAGAAGACCACCTCAGCTTTGTTGAACGAGGTGACGTGCCACTTCGTCCCGTTCAGGATGTAGTCGCCACCCTCCCAGTGCGCCGTGGCCTCGATCGCGTCCACGTCGGAGCCCGCGTTCGGCTCCGTGATCGCGTAGCACTCGCGCTTGTCCCCGGCGACCATGGGCTTCAGATATCGATCCACCTGGTCGGCGGAGAACACGCCCACGGCCCACTCGGGACCGGTGTGCAGGACCCACCCGAGGCCGTTGGTGACCCGGCCGATCTGCTCCGACACCAGCACCTGCTGGAACGTGGTGAGCTCGGCCCCGCCCAGGTCCCTCGGCATGTTGATGGACCACAGGCCGAGCTCCCGAAGCCTGGCTTGCTGCCGATCGATGACGTCTCGGGGGAGTTGGCCGGCGTTCATCTCGGCCTCGAGCTCATGCGGGATCAGTTCGTCGTCGACGAACCGCCGTGCCGTGTCCTGGATCGCTCGGTCATCGTCGGTCATGGGGAACGCCACGGGCTCACCTCCAAGTCGAGCATAGCGCGCCGACTGAACGGTGGTTCAGCCGATCGGCGGCTCAGTAGATGAACTCGAGGCTGCCCGAATAGAGCCGGAGCTGCTCGATGGAGTAGGGGTCCAGGTGGTGCTCTCGCTTGGGGACGGAGGCGTCCGACTCCTCCCCGAAGAGTTCACCGGAAAGATACCGCTGCCCCGTATCCGCCACGACGGTGACGATCCGCCGATACTCGGGGTGCTTCTCCACGACCTTCAGGGACGCGGCGACGTTGATCCCGGATGAGGGTCCACACAGCAAGCCCTCCTCCCTGGCCAGGCGGCGCGCCATCTCCAGCGCCTCGTCCGTCGACGCCGTCACCATCCCGTCCATCAGCTGAAGGTCCAGGTTGCGTGGGACGATGCCGTCACCGATCCCCGGCACGCCGTGGGTTCCCCATCTGTGCTCCGAGATCAGCGGACACTCGGACGGCTCCACCGCGTACGCGAGCACGCTCGGATCCTTCCGCTTCAGATACCGGGCGACGCCGGTGATCCACCCGCCGGTTCCCTGAGCGGCGACCACGGCGTCGAGCGATCCGCCCGTCTGCTCCCAGATCTCTCGGCCCGACTCCATCTGGGCCTCCACGTTGTCGGGATTCTCGAACTCGGCCGGCACGAAGTACCGGCCGGGATGGGCCGCCACCATCTCCCGCACCTTGGCCAACCCGAGATCGATGTCGGTCCCGGCACCGGGCGTGAGGACGAGCTCGGCTCCGTAGGCGAGGATCATCTTCTTGCGCTCCTCGCTCATGCCCTCCGGCATCACGATGACGCAGGGGTACCCCTTGATCGCGGCCACCGCGGAACAGGCGATCCCGGCGTTGCCGGTCGTGCATTCCATGATGGTCATCCCGGGACGGAGCTCACCTCGGCGCTCCGCGCGCTCGATCATGAAGGCGTAGATCCGGTCCTTGACCGAGCCCGTCGGCCCGTACCACTCCACCTTCGCCAGTAGCTCGTGGCCTGCTGGTTCGATCTTCCGCAGCCGCACCAGCGGCGTGGAACCGATCCCGTCGAGCATCGACGAGAGCGGCCGCTCGAAGCGATTCCAGTCCATCGTGCGGCTCCTCCTCGTTGGGGCGGGCCTCCGCGGGCGGTGCGACCCGTGGCGGTGGAGGCCGGTTCGCCGGATCAGGCGGCGCGCGCGTTCGTTTGGCGCGCGGGGCCTACTCGCGGGCCCCGATACGCGTGGCGTACCCCGAACCGGCACATGAGAATCTTCATTGTCCCGGACGGAACGCCTCCGATGCAACCGGAGGCATGCCCCGGGACCCGCGCCCTACCGGCTCTTCGCCTGCTTGATCGCGGAGACAAGCGCCGGGACGACCTGTTGCACGTCGCCGATGATCGCGTAGTCGGCATGGGACAGGATGGGCGCCTGGGGATCGGTGTTGATGACCATGATCCGTTTGGCCCCCTTGGCCCCCACCATGTGCTGGATGGCTCCGCTGATGCCGCAGGCGATGTAGATGTCCGGCGCGATGCGCACCCCGGTCTGTCCCACCTGGTCCGTGTGGGGACGCCACCCCAGGCTGGTGACCACGCGGGAGCATCCGACCACGCCACCGAGGAGCTCAGCGAGCTCCTCGAGCGGGCCGAACCCGTCAGGGCCTCCCACGCCGCGTCCGCCCCCCACCACCACTCGGGCCTCGGGCAGCGACACCTTGCCCGCCGGCCGTCCTTCCTCCCGGGTCACCTGCACTCGGAAGTCGGCGTCCTGAAGTTTCGGGGAGAACTCCTCGACGGACCGTCCGCCGGCCGGGGGCCCTTCCTCCGCCCGGACGGCATGGGGGGCGACCGTCAGCAGCTTGACGTCCCCGTGCAAACGAGCGTCCTCGAGCAGGCTGCCGCCCCATCGGAGCCGGGAGATCAGGTAGGGGGTGCCCGGCTCGCCCGGTTCCACCTCGGTGCAGTTGGCGGCCATCGGCAGGGCCGTTCGAGCCCCGACGTTGGCCATCACCTCGTTCCCCCGGTCGGTGCCGGCGGCCAGGACCGCGCTCGGGCCGGTCCTTCCCATCAGGTCCAGGAGACAGGCCGCCCACGCCTCCGGCGCGTAACGATCGAGCCGATCGTCCACGGCGTGGTGGACGGCCTCGACGCCGAAGGCGGCGAGGCCATCCACCACTGGTCCGGCGTCCGGTCCGACGACGAGCGCGGCGAGCGGCTCGCCGAGCCGCTCCGCCACGCGTCGTCCCAGCGTCAGCATCTGGAGCGACGGTTCCGAGACCTCTTCGCCATCGTGTTCGACCAGGCCGAGGATCACGACGGCATCACGCCGATGTGCCGAAGGACCTCGACCGCCCGCTCGATCCCGGCGGCCCCGTCCCCCAGGATCTCAACCTGCTTGTCGCGCCCTTGGGGGAGCCGCAACCGAACCTTCTCCAGGCCCGGTTGCGGTGCATCCGGATGCAGCCGCTCCACCGGGGCCTTCTTGGCCCGCAACCTCCCGGGGATCGACGGGTACCGAGGCAGGTTGATCCCCTCCTTCACGGTGATCACCGCGGGGAGGGCAACCTCGTAGATCTCGAAGCCGCCGGGACCCTCCCGCCGGGCCACGGCCCTCCCATCCTGGATCTCCAGGTGCTTCACACCGGTCACGCAGGGCACGTCGAGCAGGTGCGCGACCCGGATCCCGACCTGGTAGCCGCCGGCGTCAGCGGACTCGTTGCCGAACAGGAGGAGGTCGTAGGCCACTCCGGCGTCGCGATGGTCCGCGATGGCCCGGGCGATGGCGCCGGCCGTGGCCCCCCCGTCCCACTCCGGGCCCTCGGCCTCGATCAGGACGCCACGGTTCACCCCCATGGCCATGGCGTCCCGAAGCTGATCCTCGGCGACCGCTGGTCCCAGCGTGAGGACGGTGCTCGAGCCTCCATGGGACTCGACCAACCGAACGGCCTCCTCGACCGCGCACTCCTCGTGCGGGCTCACGGTGAAGCCCAGGTACCGGGTGTCGATCTCCTGTTCGTCATCGGTGAGGCTGATGCGCCCACCCGTAACCGGGACCCGTTTCACGCAGACCAGGACGTCCATCGATGAGCTAGCGCTTGAGCCGCTCGTTCGATGGGTCGAACAGGGGCGTGCTCCCCACGGCGGCAACGGTCACCGGATATGGCTCGCCGAAGTACTCGACGGCGAGCTCCCCGCCGACCGCCGCCCGATCCGGCGGGAGGTAGGCCATGAGGATGTGCTTGCCTACCGAAGGCCCAGAGCCTGCACTGGTCACGTGGGAGCGCCGGCCCTTCGCGTCCACGAGCGGCTCGCCGTCCCGAGAGAGGATCGGCTCGCGCCCGAGCATGTATCGCTTGACCCCGGACGCCGACGTCGGGTCGTCCACCGTGAGCGTGCACAGCACGGCGGTCGGATCCTCCACCCGTTGCTTCAGATATGCGTCCCTGCCGATGAAGTCGTCGTCCTTGACCGACGGACCGGCCATGCCCGCCTCCACCAGGTCGTACTCGAGGTCGAGCTCGTTCCCGTGGGCCCGGTAGGACTTCTCCAGGCGGGCTGTGGTGGCATAGACACCGATCCCAACGGGGACCACCCCGTGCGGCTCTCCCGCCTGCCACAGGACGTCCCACAGACGTGCCCCCTGCTCCATCGGGACGTACAGCTCCCAGCCGAGCTCCCCCACGTACGAGATGCGCGAGGCCAGCACGGAGAGCGTGTCCACCTGGATCAATCGGCAGGCGGCGAAGGGGAACCCCTCGTGCGAGACGTCGTCCTCGGTGACCGCGGCCAGCACGTCTCGGGCGTGCGGGCCCCACAATCCGAGCGTGCACCATGCCGATGTCAGGTCCTGGAGCTGTGCCGAGCCGTCATCGGGAAGGTGCGCGGCGAACCACTTCCGGTCGGCCATCCCCGAGAACCCCCCGGTCACCACGCGGAACCGGTCGTCGGACAGGCGCATGATCGTGAGATCGGCCTTCACGCCCCCCGCCGGGTTCAGGAGCGGCGTGTACACCACGCGTCCCACAGGCACGTCCATCTGCTTCACGGCCATCCGCTGCACGACGTCGAGCGCCGCGGGGCCGCCGATGTCGATGATGGCAAAGGCGGACAGATCGACCATGGCCACCCGATCCCGCATGGCCAGGTGCTCCGCGTTGATGATCGGAGACCACCAGCGCGCCTCCCATTCCACCTGGCGGGGCATCACGAGGTTGCCGTACTCCTCGAGCAGCGCCCGGTTGGACTCGTACCAGAACGGGCGCTCCCACCCGGCGGACTCGTAGAACACTGCGCCGAGGTCTCGCTCGCGGCCGTTGAACGGCGACAGCCGCACGTCCCGGTTGGACGCCCACTGCTCCATGGGGTGGACGATGCCGTACGTCTTGTTATAGCCCTCGGCGGACCGGGCCAGGATGTGGCGCTTCGTCCGTTGGTGGTCGTGGAACCGAGCGATGTCGGAGGAATGCGGGTCGATCTCCGGGCAACCATCGGTCATCCACTCCGCCACGGTGCGGCCGAACCCGGGTCCCTCCTTGACCCAGATGGCCGCCACGGACCACAGTCCCCGGACCTCGGGGGTCTCCCCCACGATCGGCATCCCGTCTGGAGTGAGCGAGATCAGCCCGTTGACCGCGTATTTCACCCCCACGCGCTCGTCCGCAACGATCTCGGGGAAGAGCGCCAAGGCATCCTCCATCTGCGGATCGAAGTCGTCCTTGGTGAAGGGCAGCTCGGTGGGAGACTGCGCCGCCTGCTCGATCGAAGGGATACCGTCCGGTTCGAGGAGGATGGGCCGGTGGGCGTAGGACCCGATCTCGAACTCGCTCCCGTGCTGGCGCTCGTACATGTTCGTGTCCATGTCGCGAACGATCGGGTACTCGATCTCGCCCACGGTCTTCTCGAACAACGGCACCGGCCCCACGTCGATCATCTGGTGGACTGCGGGAGTGAGCGGGATCGACGCCCCGGCCATCAGGGCGATCCGGGGGCTCCACACACCGCAGCACACCGCCACGACGTCGGTTCGGATGTCACCGGCGTCGGTCCGGACGCCGCGGACCCGTCCACCCGCGACGTCGATCCCCCGCACCTCGGTCTTCGCGCTGATGGTGATGGCGCCCAGCCGCTCGGCCTCCTCTCGCATGAGGGTGCCCGCGCGAAGCGAATCGACCACCCCGATCCCCGGACAGTGGAAGCCGCCGAGGAGGACGTTCTCGTCGATGAACGGGACGAGCTCCTTGACCTCGGACGGGGACAGCAGCTCGGCGGGCTCGATCCCCCAGGACTTCGCCGACGCCATGCGGCGCTTGAGCTCCTCCATCCGCTCGGGGGTCCGGGCCACCTCGATGCCCCCGCTCTCGGTGAACACGCCCAGCTCCTTGTACTGGCGCACGCTGTCGAGCGTGATCTCGGTCATCTCCTTGGAATGGTCCACCAGGAAGATGAAGTTCGAGGCGTGGCCGGTCGATCCGCCGGGGTTGGGGAGGGGGCCCTTGTCCAGCTGGACGATGTCCCTCCACCCCAGCCGGGCCAGGTGGTACGCGACGCTGTTGCCAACGATGCCTGCGCCGATGACGACGACGCCCGCCCGATCCGGCAACGCGCTCACTGCTTTGGGATCTCCTTCGTCGGGTCGAAATGCGGCATGGTGACGACCGTCGCGCTCACCCGTCCCGACTTCGGGGTGTCCACCTGGAGCTCCGTCCCGCGCTCGGCGAACTCGAGTGGCACCATGGCGAACCCGATGTTCTTCTCCAGGCGCGGCGAGTAGCAGGCCGAGGTGACCCGCCCCACCAGTTGACTACCGGCGTACGCCGGGAAGAAATCGATCATCTCGTTGTCGATGTACGTGCCGAGCGGCTCCCCTCCGATGTCCACCCCGATGAGCTTCTGCTTCACGCCCTCCTGCTTGATCCGGCGGAGCGCTTCCTTGCCCATGAAGTCGGCCTCCTGGTCAAGGTCGACCATCCACGTGTAGTGGTAGCCCACCTCGAACGGGTTGTTCTCGTACCACATGTCCGCGCCGAAGGCGAGGATGCCCCCCTCGATGCGACGGATGTGGCACGGGCCGATGACCTCGAGCCCGTGCGGACTCCCGGCCTCGAGCACCGTGTCCCACAGCGTCTGCCCGTGCCGGCTCGCGTCGTGGAGGTAGATCTCGTATCCCACCTCGCCCGTGTAGCCCGTCCGAGACACCACGACCTTCATCCCGTCGAGCTCGGCCTTCATCAGCCCGTAGTACGGCACCTCCAGCACCCGGTCACCGAACAGATCGACCAGCACCTTCTTCGAGTCGGGGCCCTGGATCTGCACGGGAGCGACGTCGATCTCCCGTACCGACGCGTCCATGCCCTTGGCCGCCGCGATGCCCAGCGCATACAGGTTCACGTCGGAGTCGGCGAGCGAGAGCCAGAACTCGTCCTCCTCGACCCTGAGCAACACCGGGTCGTTCAGGATGCCCCCGTCCGGGGACGTGATGAACACGTACTTGCACTGGTCGACCGCGCACTTATACAGGTCGCGCGGGACGATCATGTTTGCCAGGTCGAACGCGTCCGGACCCTTGATCTGGATCTGCTTCTCCACGCCGACGTCCCACATCGTCACGCCGTTGACGAGCTTCCAGTACTCCTCGACCGGGTTTCCGTAATGGCGCGGGTGATACGTGTGGTTGTAGACGCTGTATCTGGCCACCCCGTGCTTGCGGGACGCGTTGAAGTAGGGCGACTTGCGGATCCTCGTGTACAGGAGGATCCCCGGGCTTTCGATCACCGCCAACCGACTTCCCCCTTTCGATCCTCGGGCGGGCCGACCCCCTCCCCGCCTCGAACGCTCGCAAAGCCTAGCTAACCCGAGGTGTGCTGGTAGCTCACGACCCGGCCGTCCCGGATCGACACGATGACGCCTTCCAGGACCCCCTGGCCGTACGCGCTCCCCGGGTTGAAGCACGGCGTTCCGCCGATCTTGATCCGTCCCGCCGACTCGTGGATGTGGCCGTGGAGGCCGACCAGCGGCTGATAGGTCTCGACGGCGTGCCGGACCGCGCCGCTCCCCCCGCTCGTCATGACCACGCGCCCGTGCTCCAGGATCGGCCGCGGCAGCTCACCCATGGCCATTCGCGTGGTGTCGAGCTTGACACACCGGTCCAGAAGCGAATCGATCGGCGGGCAGTGGATGTTGAAGACACAGCCGCCGGCATCGGGAACGGCGGACATGGTGGCCGCGATGGCAGCCCCGATCTCCGCCTCGCTCGCTTCCCGTGGTGTGTCCCACGGCGTCGGGGTGGACAGTCCGACCGTGATCATCGTGTGCCGGCCGTCGAGCTCCACGACGGTGCCCTCGCACGCCACCACGTGTTCCCCGTCCGCCTCGTCGAGCACCTCGAGCACGCCCGGCTCGTCGTCGTTGCCGCCGGTCAGGTAGAGGCGAACCGGCGTGCCGTCGAGGCGCTCCTGGGCGAGCTCGATCCAGGTCAGGAGCGTGGCTCTCCCCCGTTCCTGGAAAACCGCCTTCAGGAGGAGGGGATCCAGTCGAAGGGCCTCGTACTCCTCGCGATCCATCACCTTCCAGTAGAACCCGGCGATCTCGACGGCCCGGCAGAAACCCTCCAACTCGTCCGCGTCGAGGTCGTGATCCCGTCCGTGGAGATTGGCCCGGTACCGTCCGTCCTCCAGGACCACCGGGATCAGGGCCTTGCCCATGAGGTCGCCGCCGAAGACGAGGGCATCCACGTCGTAGAAGGCAGCAGCGTTCAGGAACTTGCGGAACACCGGCGCGGAGCCGTGGATGTCCGCCGCGTAGAAGATGCGGGTGGGATCGCCCTTCGACCGTCGACCGGGCCACGGCATCACGAGGCAGGCTACGCCGGACTAGGCCAGGTTCACCACCACGGTCTTGAGCTCGGTCAGGCGCTCCATGGAGAAGCGGCCGCCGACTCGGCCGACGCCGCTCGCCGACCCGGCCGCACCGCCGAAGGGAAGGTGGGACTCCCAGTAGTTCGTCCCCTCGTTCACGTTCACCCAGCCGGCCCGCACGGCCTCCGCGTACCGGAGGCCCCGGCGGAGGTCGCGAGTGAACACCGCGGACAGCAGGCCGTACCGGGAAGCATTGACGATCCGCACGGCTTCCTCCTCGCTCCGGATGGTGGAGACCGGGACCACCGGCCCGAAGGTCTCCTCCCGGGCGATCGCCATCTCGTCGGTCACGCCGTCGACCACGGTGGCCTCGAAGAACAGCTCGCTCCCCAGGTGCGGCGCCCGCTTCCCGCCCACCACGACCTCGGCCCCCCGGTCCACCGCGTCGGCGACGTGCAGCTCCGTCTTGTCCGCCACGGGCGGGTTGTTCAACGGACCCATCGTCGTCGCGTCCTCGAACGGGTCGCCCAGGCGGATCTCGCCGTCGATGGCGGCCCGGAGATTCGCCAGGTACTCGTCGTGGACGGACTCGTGGACCAGGATCCGCTCCCCCGCCGTACAGCTCTGGCCGGCGTTCAGGAAGCACGCCGTGAGCGTTCCGGCCACGGCGGCGTCGAGGTCGGCGTCCTCGAGGATCACGAGCGGACCGTTCCCTCCCATCTCCAGGAGGAGCTCCTTGCCCGCCGCCCGCTCCGCGACCCGGCGCCCGGTGGCGATGGAGCCGATGAACCCCACGGCATGCGTGCCGGGGTTCGCGGCGATCTCGTCGCCGACCACCGGCCCGGGCCCGGTCACCATGTTGAACACGCCGGGTGGGAGGCCGGCATCCTCGATGCACTCGGCGAGCTTCACCGTGCAGACCGAGGTGCTCGGCGCGGGCACCCACACCACGGCGTTCCCATACGCCAGCGCGGGCGCGAGGAGCTCGCCCGGCATCGTGTAGGGCCAGTTCCACGGGCTGATCACCCCGACGACGCCTCGAGGGACCCTGTACACGAACACGCGCTTCCCCGCATCCACCGATGGTGGGATGAGGCCCTCCATCCGCGTGGCGTCGGCGGACGCCATCTCGAAGTAGGCGATCAACTCCTCGACCTCGTCGTGGGCCTCGGCCCGGAGCGGCTTCCCCTGGTCGAGCGAAAGGGTCCGAGCCAGGTCGTCCCGCCGCTCCTCCACGATCTCCGCCATCCTCCGCATGGCGGCCGCGCGCTCGAACGCGGAGCGCGAGGCCCAGTCCCGCCACGCGGCGTTGGCCGCGCCGACGGCCCGCCGAGCGTCCTCGCGCGTGCCCTCGGGGACCGTGGCGATGACCTCGCCGGTGGAGGGACTGGTGGCCTCGAACGTGGCGCCGGAGACCGAGTCCACCCAGTCTCCACCGATCAGCATCCTCAGGTCGTCGGGCACCGGCGCCTGCCTATCGCTTCCCGGTGTCGAAGGCGCGCTTCCAGATCTCCTCGTACGAGCCGACGTCGAGCTCGCGCGGGTTCCCCAC
>JBIOXZ010000164.1:0-4405 GCA_044869895.1 Actinomycetota bacterium
GCCACCGACTGCATCCACGTGCCGGTGACCGACACGATCTGGCCCACGAAGAACAGCCGGAAGTTCCGGGAGTGGGAGACGGAATGGAACGTCCGGTGGACGGCGAAGCCGACCTTGGTCACGACTCGCCTTCCACCAGCTGGTCCAGGATGGCGGCGGCTTCTTCCAGGACGGCGAGGCGTTCGGGCTCGAGACGGCGGAGCCGCTTGGCCAGGTAGGCCTCCTTGCGCTTGCGGGTCTGGGCCAGGGACCTGGCGCCGGCCGGGGTGACGCGAACCCAGGCCACGCGCCGATCGTCCGGATCGACGTTTCGTTCGACCAACCCCGTCTCCACCAGGGAAGCCACCAGGCGGGTCATCGTGGGCGGCTGGACCTGCTCGACCGCGCACAGCTCGCCGATGGTCAGGGGGCCGGCCCGCTCGATCGTGGACAGGGCCGACAGGAGCGAGGGGGTGATGCCCGGCTCGGCCTGCTGGCGAAGCTTGCGGGCCAGGCGGGTCACGCCCAGGCGCAAGCGGGCGGCCAGCTCGGCCGTGTCGATCGGCGCGATAGTGGTGGTCACGACACCGAGTATAGTTCGCAAAGCTAATTAGTGTCACGAACTATCTGGAGGACCCCCGGTTGGGGGAACCGCCGATCGAGCCAGCCCGTCTCTCTCGGGTTCGGCGTGCGACACTGGGACACCGGACGGGGAACCGGAGACGGATGAGCAAACGCGCGTTGCTGGTCGTCGGATGGTCCATGGCGATGCTCGCTGCCGCCTGCACGAATGCAGGCAGCGAGAACCCCAGTGGAACGCCCTCGCCGGTTCTCGAGGATGGAAGGCATTTCGGCTACATCCGGTCGGCACAGCTCACGGCCGAGCCGCAGGTCATCGTGTTCGACCTTGCCGAGCTGCTCACCGGCGACGAGGCGAACCAGGCCGCAGCGGAGCGGGGCAAGGAGACGCCGGTTCCGAACGACTACTTCATCGTCAACGACAACCCGAGGCTCCGACAGCTACCGGTGGCCCCCGGCCTGCGGATCCTGCTGCTCGACTGGACCGACTGCTGCGACACGGTGTTCCGGGCAGACCCGCAGCTCTTCCAGGAGTCCTTCGATCAGAAGACGTACCCGCCCGGAAACTACAAGGGGACGTTCTCCGGATATTGGGTGACAGTGAGGGACGGAGTCGTGACGAAGGTCGAGGAGCAGTACTTCCCGTGAGTGCCGGAACGGTTCGCGCCCTCGTGGCTGCGTGCGCGCTCGGGGCGATCGCACTGCTGCCCGCTTGCGCGACGGCCGCGGCGGACAGGTCGGCGGGCGGCGGCGTCCCCGAGGTATCGCCCACCGAGAGCGCTCCACCGGAGACGATGCCCTCCGGCCCCTCGCCCTCCCCGACCTCCACCCCGCTCCCGTCGCGGTTCAGGGGAACGGTATCGGCGCTCCCCGCGGACCTCGAGGCCCAGATGCGGGGCACCACCTGGCACCCCGAGTGTCCGGTGGCCATCGGCCGGCTCCGCCTGCTGACCCTTCGGTACTGGGGGTTCGACCATCAGGTGCACGAGGGCCGGTTGGTGGTGAACGCATCGGTGGCGGGCGGGGTGGTCCCCGCCTTCCGGCGGCTGTTCGATGCGCGGTTCCCGATCGACCGGATGCACCTGGCCGTGAAATACCGGCCCAACCACTACGACCCCAACGACGACCGCGACTACACGGCCGGGTTCAACTGCCGGCCGGTGGTCACCGCTCGAGGCGTGGGCACCACCTGGTCGCAACACGCGTACGGCCTGGCCATCGACATCAACCCCATCGAGAACCCGTACGTCACGGCCGACGGGTACGTGCGGAACAACAACGCCCGGCCGTTCCGGGACCGCTCCTTGCACGAGCCGGGCATGATCCACCCGGGGGATGCAGTGGTCCAAGCGTTCGCATCCATCGGCTGGCGGTGGGGTGGGTACTGGTCCGGCGACAAGGACTACATGCACTTCAGCCTGACCGGGAGATAGCTGGTCAGAGGGCGGTTCTTGACCTCCGAACGGGCGGACCCTAGGAACAGCCGCTGGCTCCGCCGCGTTCGGCGAACCACATTTCCTCGGGCCGATCCCGAGGGATGCACCCCCGAGCGCGGCTAAGCTTCAGGCGTGGGAGAGGAGCCTTTAGCAGAGATCGATCGCACCATCAGCGCCCTTCAGGATCCGACCAGGCGCAGGATCTTGCTCGACTTCTACGTACACCATCAAGATTGGACGGCAGCTGAGGTCGCACACGCGGTTGGGGTCCACCGGACCGTCGCCCACGGCCATCTTGAGCGGCTGGTTGCCCTTGGGTACTTGGTTGCGAGCCAGCGCCGAGGGACATCGGGCAAGCCGGCCAAGCTCTATCGGCTGGCTGGTCGACAGATCGATCTCAGCTACCCCGTGAGGCGGTTCGCCCGGCTCTCTGCGCTGCTGGCTGGGGCTCTCCAAGGAGCCTCACGGGGGATCGAAGCCGCGCACGAGGCGGGGCGCGGCTACGGCGCTTCCTTGGTCAGCGACCCCACGGCTTCGCCCGAATCCGTCCTCGGCCAGCTCGCTCCATTGGGGGCTGACTATCGGATCGCTGACGGTGAGGTAATCGCTGGGAACTGCATCTTCCGTCAGACCTGTGAACTCGCCCCAGAGGTCGTCTGCGAGCTCCACGCGGGCCTCCTCGAGGGCGCGTTTCAGGCGGCGGGCTTGGACCTGCGGATCGAACCTTTTCGCAACTACGCCGAGAAGGGATGCGCGTACCGGCTCTTGACCGGTAACACGGCGCGATGATATAGAGGGGCCATAGCCTCTATATCCCGGGTGATGCCCTTCATCAAACACGATCCGCGCACTGACCGCGAGGAGATCGCGGTGAGCCGGCCAGGACACCCACGGGGGAGGATGGAACATGGCGGAGCCGACTCTTTATGAACGCCTTGGCGGTATCTACGCCGTCGCAGCCGTGGTGGACCACTTCAGCGACCAGCTGCTAAAGAACCCGAAGGTGGTGGAGTCAAACCCCGAGTTGAACGAATGGCACACCAAAGCATTCTCGGGGCGGCTGGCGGGTCTCAAGTTCCTGAGGACTCTGTGGGTCGCTTCAGTCGCGGGCGGACCCTTCCAGTACACCGCGAGAGAGCTGCGCGACGCCCATTTCGACTTGAGGATCCCCCCCGAAGTCTTCGACGAGGTCCAGGCGGAGCTTGGCCGCACCCTTGATCATTTCAACGTCCCGGAGCGTGAAAAGGGCGAAGTCTTGGTGGCCTTCGGCGGATGGAAGGATGAAGTGACGGCTGGATCAAAGGATGGCGCCCTCAATTGGCGCCGGTGGCGTTGACGACCGGGCGGTAGGACCGCTTCCGGTCAGGGAACGGCCGGTGTTCGAAGACAGCCCTCGTCACGCCCCAGTTTCGTCAGGCCCTCGAGGTCGCCCGCCCCCCAGTCCGTCATCCCCCCGCCGCTGAAGTTCATCAGCTCGCCCCACTCCGATGTGTGGCCCAGGCCGATGACATGGCCGAACTCGTGCTGGAGGACCGGCCCATGGTCGTCCGGAAAGTCGAATCCCGAGGGGCCGATCTGCTCCGCGTTGATCACGATCCACCCGCTCACGTACACACCCGTGCTGCCGGGCGCGGGCATGGGCGTCGAGAGGCCCGCGAACTGGAGGCGGCCGGGTCGCGACCACTCGGAGTCGTCACCGGGGACGACGGAGATCCAGGCGATCAGGACCGGCGCCCATCGCTCGCCGTACCGGTCCGGCTCGTAGGCGTCTCGGTAACGGGACGGGGGCTCGTCGGTCGGCCCGTCGTAGATGAGGTCGATACCGGTTGCCGCCTTCACTCGTGCCGCCGCGACCTTCACGTCCTCCAGAGCTCCGGGAGGCGCGTTCTGGAAATTGACGACGTAGTGGATCGGCACACATGGGTTCCACCGGTACGGATGGCCGTCCGACGAGCCGATGAACGCGTATTCCTCCGGCCGGTCGTGGCCAACCGCGACCGCCACGGGGGCAGCAACCATGAGCCCGGCCAGCACCAGGGCCAGCAATCGTCCGCCGTGAAGCCATCGGGACCGGACCCGCGGCGGGCGCATGGGCGGGATGAAGACATCCGGACGCCGAGGAACGGGGATGTCGGGGCGCGGCGGGGGGCGGAGCGCTGGGTGACCGATCACACCCTTGTGGTCGGCAACGGTGGGGCTGGGACTTGAGCTCGTTGGTCCGGCCCGGAGCCCTCCCGAGGCGAAGAGCTGGTCGGGTCCGGTGGAACGGCTCGATTCAGATGAACAGCTGGATCGACGACTCCTTCATCTCCAGGAGCGCCGTCGCGGCGCCGATCGGCTCCTCCAGGCCGTCGATCAGGTCCTCCTGCTTGACCCCCATCAGGTCCATGGTCATCTGGCAGGGGATCAGG
>JBIOXZ010000165.1:0-12091 GCA_044869895.1 Actinomycetota bacterium
CCAACACCGAGCCCGAGTCCTATCACCTCGCCGGCGGACAACGGCAACGGAAACGGCAATGGAAACGGCAACGGGAACGGCCACGGATATGGCACGAGGCGCCCGTTATAGCTGACCGATCCGCTCCGTGGGGAACGGCGGCTGGGCCAGGGGCTCGATCGCCAACCGAAGCAGCATCAGCGGGTTGTCGTCGCCGGCCGTCCGATTGAGGTGGAGCTCGGCGCAGCCCCGGCACCGATGGACGATGACCCACTCACCGTCTCCTCGAACGGTGATGGCGATCGGCTCCATGAGCGAGCCACAGTCCGCGTCTCGATCGCCGGGACTGTCATCCAGGTGGCGGCTCCACAGGCAGTTCGAGCAAGTTGCGGTGAGCGGTGCCGGGGGCATCGGCCGAGACGTCCAACCGGCAGTGGCCACAGCGGAACGAGCTTCGCTTCTCATGCCGCTCACCGCGGCGTTTATCGCGTGACATCGGAAGACCTCCAGGAGAGCACGGTGAGATACGTCGTCGTGCCCTGAGGCTCCCGCCGATTAGGAAGAGCTGAACCGACCGGAGCCGGGGCGCGACACGACGATCACCTCGGCAACGATGATCATCGGTCACCTCCCTGCGGTCGGGCCACCAGCGTGGCGAGGTGCGGACCGTCGCATCCCGGCCTGGCCTGGCGCAATGGGACGAGGGAGGCTCGTCTCGGTTCGTCGCCGTGCGGATGCGGCTGAGGTGTGCCCCACATCACCTGCGCGTCCCCCGACAGGATCCGGAAATCCGCCGGCTTGGCGATTGATGACGCTGAACCATGGGACTAGTGTTCGGGTGCCGGGCAGTTCCGCCGAGCGTTCCCCCGCAGGACTCTCCCTCGCCTTCCCTTTCGTTGACGGTGGTCTTCCCACGAAGTCGATGGAGCGTGCATGGAAGAAGTTGCGCGGGTGATCCTCGCCCTCGAGGAACACGATATGGCCGAGGAAGTCATGCACTTCCTCGACCGAACCGGCAAGGCCCGGGTGGTGGCGACCGCCTCGGACGAGCATCAACTGTCCGAAGCCGTTCGGCAGCTGGAACCCGACGTCGTCGTGGGTTCGCCCCGGCTCGGGACCTCCGCACGGCTGAACGGAAGTGCGTTGCTTGCCGTGGAGACGACCGAGACCGTGCAGACTCTTCGACGAGCCCTGAAGGCGGGAGCGAAGGGCTTCTTCCTATGGCCGGCCGATCGTGGCGAGCTGGCCCGCGCGGTCGCCCGCGTCTTTGCTCCCGGAACCCGGGAGCGTGACACGCTGGGACGGGTCATCGCCGTCCATGGACCACGCGGGGGCGTGGGGGCGACGTTCCTCGCCTCCCACCTCGCGGCGAGCTTCGCACGGCGCGAGCTGCGTTGCGTCCTGGTGGACCTCGATCTGGAGATCGCCGACATCCGACCTGCCGTGGGGGCTCCCGTGGACGGATCGCCGAGGACCATCGCCGACGCCGTTCCCATGGGCGAGGAGCTCACCGCCCGCCACCTCGACGATCTGCTGTGGCCACACCCCGATGGGTTCCGGGTGCTGTTCGGACCGGCGGACGTGCAGACGGCGGAGCGGGTCACGGCCAGGGACATCGGCCCGGTCCTCGAGGCAGTCCGGTCGGCCGCCGACATCGTGGTGGTGCACCTCCCCCGTGGCATGGACGACACGGTGAGGCTGGGGCTTGGCCTCGCGGATGTGGTGGTGATGGTGCTGGGACTCGACGTGCTGTCGTTCCGCGCCGCCAAGCGGGTCGTCGATGCCACCGGACTCGATGATCGCTGTTCGTTCGTCGTCAACCGCGCCACCAGGCGGGAGATCTCGCCCGACGACGTCCAACGGGTCTTCGGACGTTCCCCGGTCGCCGTGATCCCCGTGGACCGAAGGGTGTCCGCCGCCCAGGACCACGGTCGTCTGCTCCCTGTTCGAGGGAGAGCCGGCCGCGCGGTCGATCGGCTGGCCGCGAAGCTGCTCGAGCGGTTGGAGGAAGGATCCTGATGCGTGCCGATGCGCTCCTGGAGGTTCGTCGCGGCCTGCACGAGCGGCTGCTTCGCCGGGTCGACGCTCGTGGACTGGAGGAGGTGTCGCGAACCGAGCGGCGTCTGCGAGTGCGAGAGGAGGCGCTCGCCATCCTCCGCGAGGAGCGGCACATCCTGCCGCGGGGTGTGCTGACCAAGGTCATCAACGAAGTTTCGGATGCGGTCGTCGGGCTGGGACCCATCGAGTTCCTGCTCAAGGACCCCGAGGTCACCGAGGTGATGGTGAACGGGCCCGACGACGTCTACGTGGAGCGGGAGGGGCGGCTCGAGAAGGTGACGGACGGTCTGTTTGAGGGGGAGGAGGCCGTCCTACACGTGATCGAGAGGATCGTGGCCCCGCTCGGCCTTCGGGTCGATGAGTCATCACCTTGGGTGGATGCGCGACTGTCGGACGGCAGTCGGGTGCACGCGATCATCCCGCCCCTTTCGCTCTGCGGTCCCACGCTGAATATCCGCAAGTTCTCTCCCGTGCCCTTCACGCCAGAGGAGCTCGTTGCGAGAGGAGCGCTTGGGCCACGGGCGCTCAGATTTCTGGCGGCCTGCGTTCAAGGTCGCGCCAACGTGATCGTCTCGGGTGGAACCAGCTCGGGCAAGACGACATTGCTCGGTGTCTTGTCCACGTTCGTCCCCGACGGGGAACGATTGGTGACCATCGAGGATGCGGCTGAGCTCCGCCTGGTCAAGCCGCACGTCGTCTCGCTCGAGGCGCGTCCTGCGAACGTGGAGGGCAAGGGCGAGGTGACCGTGCGCGACCTGGTGAGAAACGCGCTTCGAATGCGGCCGGACCGGATCATCGTGGGTGAGGTTCGAGGGGGAGAGGCCATCGACATGCTCCAGGCCATGAACACCGGCCACGATGGATCGCTGTCGACTGCCCACGCGAACTCACCTCGCCATCTGCTCTGGCGGCTGGAGACCATGGCGATGATGTCGGACGTCGGGCTGCCGGTCGGTCACGTGCGCGCGCAGGTGGCCTCGGCCATCGACGTCGTCGCGCACATGGCCCGATTGCAAAGCGGACGACGAGTGGTTCTCGAGGTGGCGACCGTCGATGGGATCCACGAGGGGCAACCGGTCCTCACGCCGCTGTTCCGGTTCCGCCCCCGGCTCGGTACTCATGGCTTGTTCGAGTCGACCGGGGTCGTCCCCGAGCTTGCGACTCAGCTCGCAGACGTCGGCGAGGACCTTCCCGAGGGGCTGTTCGCCCCGGGGCCAGATGGAGGCACGTTCGAGGTCGGGACTGGGGAGGGCGGATGAGGCCCGAGGTGGCCGCGATGGTCCTCGCCTCGTTGCCGGGTGTGTTCGCCGCTGTGGCGGCAGATCTGGTGGAGCGAGAACGCGTCCGAGCGCGAGCGGGGGTCAGGAGGCGCGAACGAGGTTGGGGTGGCGCTGGACGTCGGCTTCGTGCGTCAACCCTTCGAGCGGCCGGCGCGCTCGGAGGGATCGTGGTCGGAGCGTCGATCGCCGGCCTCCCGGGCGCTGCGATGGGCGGACTCGCGGCGATCATGATCCCGGTCGTTCGGGCTCGGCGGAGGAGGGCTCGTCGCGCGGAAATGATGCAGGAGCAGCTCGCCCAAGCGGTGTCGGTGATCGCCGCCGGTCTCCGGACCGGTCTGTCGTTGCTGCAGGCCATCTCGCTTTCCGCGGATGAAGTCGGTGCTCCGCTGGGGGCGACGCTCCGCGGGCTCGCCGACCGCGTTTCGCTGGGGGTTCCGTTCCCACGATCCCTGGACGGTTGGGTCGCGGAGGTCGGCGTCCCGGAGGCCCGGCTGATGGCGGGAGTGCTCAGCCTTCAGCGCCGGACGGGTGGCGACCTGCCCGTGGTTCTCGATCGACTTGCCCGCACCCTCCGAGATCGGCAGGCCGCCGCGCGGGAGGTCCGATCCCTGACCGCGCAGGCGCGATTGTCGGGCGCGATCCTGGGCTTCCTGCCGATCGGCTTCTTCCTATTCCTTTCGGTCACGTCGCGACGGGACATCGCCGCCGCCTATCACTCGTCGACGGGAGCCACTGCCATCGTTGCCGGCCTCCTCATGCAGGGCGCGGCGTTCCTGTGGATCCGCCGGCTGCTTCGGGTCGAAGGGTGATGGAGGCGTATCTGGCTCCTGTGGTTGCCGCCGCGGCGGTCATGCTGGCCGTCGCGGCGGCCGCCACGACCGTTGACCGGGCGCTCGCTTTCCGCCTCGGAGCTCTGCCATTCAACGAGTCGAGCGGCAAGCTTCGGCGCGTGGCGGGCCGCCTCGGCGCCGCTCGCCTCGTTCGTCGCCTTCCGGGCAGCGCGGCCACCGTCCGGCGGATCGCCCATGCGCGCGTGGCGGTCACGGAGGACGAGATGGCGGGGGCGAAGGTCCTTTCCACCGGCCTCCTTGCCCTTGCGGCGCTGTCCGCCCCCTGGCCCGCCCCAATGCTCGCTCCGGTGTTGGCCGGATGCGGCGTCTTGCTCCCCGACGTGGTGCTCGTCCGGCTCGCTCACCGCCGCATCGAGCGAGCCGACCGAGAGATGCCGCTCCTCCTCGATCTCCTCGCTGCGGCCTCCTCGGCAGGGCTCTCGGGCCAGCTCGCCCTCCGCCGGGCGATCGAGTCGACCGAGGGCCCCCTCTCGGAGGAGCTTGCCGATGTGATCCGCTCCGTGGACCTGGGCGCTCGGTGGCGCGACGAGCTCCGCAGCGCCTCGGACCGACTGCCCCTCCCGGACCTGCGAAGGGCGGTGGCCACGATGGCCCGGGCCGAATCCCTCGGGTCGTCCCTGGCCGACGCACTCTCGGAGCTAGCTACCGAGGTTCGAGACGCACGACGTTCGGCCGCGACCGAGCGCGCTCGGAAAGCGCCCGTCAAGATGCTGTTCCCTCTGGTGTTCCTGGTGCTCCCGGCGTTCCTCCTCCTCACGGTGGTGCCCGTCTTGATCAGCGCGTTGCAATCGATCCGCTGAGGGGAGGTGAAGTCATGTTGCTTGCGCTCTACATCCGCATCCGAACCCGGGTCGCGCGGGACATCGGCCAGACGACGGCCGAGTACGCCTTGGTGATCCTGGCGGCTGCGGCCATCGCCGTCGTGCTGATCGCCTGGGCTCGTTCCTCAGGCAAGCTCCCCGCCTTCTTCGACAACATCATCGACCAGGTGGCGGGGAGTGCGCAGTAGGGCCTGGGGACGGCACATTGAACGAGGTTCTGCCGTCGTGGAGTTCGCGCTGGTCCTGCCCGTCCTGCTCTTGCTCTGCCTGGCCCTGGTGCAGATCGGACTGCTTGCTCGGGATCAGCTTCTCCTGGTACAGGCGGCCCGAGCGGGCTCGCGACAGGCAGTGGTCGATCCGGAAGACGGTACCGTTCGATCGGCCGCGCTGCAGGCCGCGCCAGGACTCGATCCGACGAGGGTGGAGGTCACGGTGGATCGAACCGGCGGCCTCGGCCAGCCGGTCGAGGTGACCGTGGGTTACGAGGCGAAGATCGCCATCCCGTTGGCCGGGCTGTTCTTCCCCTCGGAGCTCTCGTTGGAGGCCTCCACCGCCATGCGTCAGGAGTTCCCGTGAACCGCGAGGGAGGTTCGGTCTCGATCGTGGTCGCGGCGCTCGTGGCCCTGATCCTGGTTCTCGGGTTGGGAGCGGCGGACCTGGCCAAGGCGCTCGTCGCGGTGTCGAGAGCACAATCCGCGGCCGATGCGGCAGCCCTGGCTGCCGCGCAGGAGCTCGCGTTGCCTTCGGGGCGCGAACCGGCCGATGCCGCGTCGGAATACGCCGCCCGGAACGGCGCCGAGCTGATCGAGTGCCGATGCGCGGCCGGGACCTTCGAAGCGACGGTGCGCGTCCGGGTACCCGTGGGGTATCTGTCGACCCTCGGAGGTGAGCGGATCGTCGAAGCGCGAGCCCGCGCCGTCGTGGATCCCGGCGCCTGACCGCCCGCGGCGTCGCAGAGCCGGACCCGGGGCTGGCCCGCGAGCCCGAGCGTCTGAGGATCCCCGAACCCCTCACGTCAGGGGTCGGGCGTACAATGCCCGCACCATGCAGAACCCACGGCAGATGGCCAGGGGCCGGCGGGCCCTCCTGGGGGTCGTGGACTACACGCTGGCCAAGCGGGCCCTCCTAAGGGAGGTCCGGGTCGGCCTGCGGTCCCGGGCGGACATCTGCGACGCCCACCCCGAGCTCATGCGGGCGGCCAAGCACGTGGGGGAGGAGACCCGTCGGGACTGCCCGGTGTGCGGGAAATCCAAGCTCGTGCTGTTGGCCTACGTCTACGCCGATGGCCTCGGGGCGAACAACGGCCGGGTGTGGACCCTGGACCAGGGCCTGACCCTGGCCACCCGGCATCGCAACGCCTGGTGCTACGTGGTGGAAGTGTGCCGCGAATGCGCCTGGAACCACCTGACCGAGGCCTTCGTGGCTCGCGAGGCCGGGTAGGCCGTCCGCCCAAGGGAAACCTCCCGCCGAAAAGCCACGTCTACCTGGAATGAGTTGCAGAGCCCCTGGGTAGAATCGCCCCGGCTTGGCCGTCAAGACAACGCCTGAACAGGCTCCCAAGAGCCCCAAGCGCACCCCCCGGCAGCCCCCGGAACAGCGAGGGTTCCTCCGCCGGTACTGGTGGGCCTTCGCCGCCGCGCCCTTCGTGCTGATATTCCTGCTGCTGGCCACGCTGCTGTTCGTGTACTCGAGGCTGGACCTGCCGGCCACCCCGCCGCCGCTGCAAACCACCTACATCCTGGACCGGGAGGGCAACGTTCTGGGGACCTTCCACGCCTCGGTGGACCGCACGATCGTTCCGTTCAACCGGATGCCAAAGAGCCTCCGAGACGCCGTGATCGCCGCCGAGGACCAGGGGTTCTACGAGCATTCGGGCATCGACCCCCTGGGGGTCATGCGGGCGGCGTGGAACGACCTCATCGCCCATGAGGTGGTCCAGGGCGGATCCACCATCACCATGCAGCTGGTAAAGAACGTCTATGCCGGCCATTACGAGACCGACCGCAAGACGGGCCAGACCACCTACGTGGTCCCGCCTCGGACGTTCACCCAGAAGGTCCGAGAGGCCCTCCTCGCCATGAAGCTGGAGCGGACCTACTCCAAGGACGAGATCCTGGCCAAGTACCTGAACACGATCTACTTCGGGCACGGCGCGTACGGTGTGGAGGCGGCGGCCCAGGCGTATTGGGGTATCCATGCGAGCGAGCTCAACATGGTGCGGTCGGCCACACTCGCCGGCGTGATCTCCAGCCCCTCGCTGTTCGATCCGATCGACCACCCCATCGACGCCGAGATCCGCCGGAACTACGTCCTGGACCGGATGGCGGCGCTCGGCACCATCTCGCCGGAGAGGGCCGCTCGGCTGAAGCTCCAGGACGTCCGGACCCATCCATCCGACGGCAACCTCAGCTTCCCGGCCAAGCTCGGGTACTTCCTCGACTACACGAAGCGGTCCCTGATCGCGAAGTACGACGAGGCCCAAGTGTTCGGCGGCGGCCTGAAGGTCATCACCGGCCTTGATCCCCGGATGCAGGCGGCGGCGGAAGAGGCCGTGGCGGCCCGGCTGGACACGCCCGGCGACCCGGAGGCGGCGGTGGTGGCCATCGATCCGGCGACCGGTGAGGTCAGGGCCATGTACGGCGGCCGCAACTGGGGGACGTCGCAGGTGAACCTGGCCACCGGCGACGGGGGCACGGGGAGGCAGGCCGGCTCGGCATTCAAGCCCTTCACCCTGACCGCTGCCATGGAAGCGGGGGTCTCGCTGTCCTCCTCGTGGTACGGCCCGGGGACCATCACCATCCAGGATCCCCGGTGCTACACGGACGGGGAGCCCTGGACCTTGTCCAACGCCAGTGACGAGGAGAGCGGCACGTTCAGCCTTGCCACTGCGACCGCCTATTCCGTGAACACCGTCTTCGCCCAAGTCACCTCCCTGGTCGGCCCCGATGCGGTGGCCGACGCGGCCCACCGGATGGGGATCCGATCGAAGCTCCAGCCGGTGTGCTCGATCACCCTCGGCACGCAGGCCGTCACACCGCTCGAGATGACCAACGCCTACGCCACACTGGCGGCACGGGGTGTCCGGCGGTGGGCCACGCCGGTGCACGCCGTCCGGGACTCGAGCGGCGCGATCCTCGACCGAACGACCAGCGGCGGGGGGAAACGGGTCATCTCCACCAACGACGCGGACCTGGTGACCTACGCGCTCCAGAACGTGATCCGATACGGCACCGGGACGAGCGCGAACATCGGCCGGCCGGCGGCCGGCAAGACCGGCACGGCCCAGGATTACGTCGACGCCTGGTTCTGCGGGTACGTACCCCGGCTGGTCACGTGCGTATGGATTGGGTACCCGAGGGGCGAGATCCCGTTGGAGAACGTGGAGGGGTACTCGGCCGTGTACGGCGGCACGATCCCCGCCCTCATCTGGCATGACTTCATGTTGAAGGCGACGGAAGGCATGGCGGTCCAGGAGTTTCCCACGCCGTCGTTCGAGGGGTACACGACCGGGGCTCCGACCCCGCCGCCCTCGCCCTCGCCCTCGCCGTCGGAGAGCCCGAAGCCCACGCCGACCCCGTCCCCGACGCCCTCCCCGTCGTCGAGCCCGATCCCCTCACCCACCGAGTCCGTCCCGCCGAGCCCGACGCTGGTGCCGTCGCCGTCGGCGGGCGCGGCCGCGATGCGTCGCCAGGGAGGATGAGGACAGGGCCTGCGAGGCCTAGGTGACGGCGAACTCTCGGGGTCCGGGGACCGACTCGAGCGGAAGCGTGGCCACGACGGTCGTCCCCCGTCCCGGGGTGGAATGCACCATGAACGTCCCGTTGGCGAGCTCGACTCGCTCGCGCATGGAGGCCAGGCCAACCCGGCCCATCCGGAGGAACTCCCGGGCCTTGGCCGCATCGAAGCCCACGCCGTCGTCGATGACCTCGATCCGGAGCTGGCCGGCGACGGCCTCGACCGCGACCCCGATCCGCACGGCCTCGGCGTGCTTGCCCGCGTTCGACAGAGCCTCCTGCACCACCCGGTAGGCCAGGGTCTCCAGGTCCTGCGGGACCTCGCCGACGCCCTGGGCGGCGAACTCGGCGTCGAGCTTGTTCTCGCGGCCGAACTTCTCCACGGTCTCCCGCAGAGCGGGCACCAGGCCCCGCTCCTCGAGCAGCGGAGGGCGAAGGCCGGCCATCAGGCGGCGCAGGTTGTCGGCCTCCTCGGCCAGCTCCTGGCGGACCTTGGTAAGGACCTCCATCCCCTCCCCGTCCTCGCCCGCCTTCAGCATCAGGAGCACGGCCTCGAGCGAGAGCGACGCGGCCGAGACGCCTTGCACGGGCCCGTCGTGCAGGTCGCGGGCGATGCGGTTGCGCTCGCTCTCGATGGCCGCGTTGGTCCGGCGCATGATCCGGGTCCGGTCCTCGTCGCGGTCCTGGAGGAACTTGAACAGGGAGCGGATGGTCTGGTCGGCCACGCGCTGGGCCGAGACGTCACGGACGAGCAGCAGCCGCCTCGGCGGGGAGCCCGGGATCTGCGAGGTGCGGGCCTCGAGATAGGTGGCGTTCCCCTCTTCGAGGAGCTTGCCCTGGCCGGTCGTCGGCAGGGCGGTGAAGGACTCGTCGGCCTCGATCGCGGCGGCGAGGGCCACCCAGGGCTGGCCCTCGACCATGCTCTGGGGCAGGTCGAGCATGCTGCAGAAGGCCTCGTTGGCCCGAACGATCACGTCCTTGTGGTCCAGCTCGACGATGCCGTCAACGGCCGCTTCGAACACCAGCCGCAGGCGCTCCTCCGATTCGCGAAGCGTCTCGTTCGCCCGTTGGAGGCGTGCCAGCGCCTTGTCGGTCTCCCGAAGCGCCGCCTCCTTGGCTTCGAGCGCGTCCTGCGCCTCGTGCGTCGCCTGGGTGCTCCGAAGCTGGTTGATGAGGATCCGAACGGCGACGGCCACCCCGAGCACGTAGATCAGTCCGGAGGCCTGGGCGGAACCGATGATCGAGTTCGTCTCCATGGCCGCGACCAGTCCCAGTGCGGCGCATGCGGTCGCCACGGCCACCGTGGTCAGAAGGGCGCGGCCAAATCGGGAGGGATGGACGACCTGCCCATCGCCCATCCGCCGGGGGGCCGCGGTGACCACGAACGCCAGCCCCAGCGCTCCGAGCGCGAGCGGGAGATCCACCGCGGACCGCCCCGACGTGTAGGTCCCCCGGACCCATTGCTCGGCGAAGACCACCGCGCCGGCCGAGAAGGCGGCGATCGTGGCGAACTGGCCGAGATGGGCGAGCGACGGTACCCACAGGACGAGGGCTCCGTACGCTGTCAGCGCCGTGGCCACCATCATCGCGAACACCGCGGCCGACAGTGACTCGGTCGACGTCGCCAGGGCGGGGCGAAGTGCAAGGTACAGGATGACGGCGATGGAGGTCGCGCCGAGGGCCACGTCGGCCGCGATCTGACCTCGGAGCTCCTTCCGGAAGTGCTGGCGGTACTCGATCTCGATGGGGATGAAGAAGATGGCCCCGATGAGCAGGAAGAGAGAGTCGTAGGGGCTCGGTGAATACTCGATGCCGCTGCGAAAGTCGTTGACCATGAACAGGATGGCCACGACGGCCATCGCCAGGATCCCGAACGCAAGGAACGGTAGGCTCCGGAGGAGGCCGGCGGATCGCACCCTCCACAGGATGATCCCGGCCGACAGCACACAGGCCGCGGCGAGGACCGCGTCGTGGAGGCCGTCGGCGTCGACCAGGGAGGCACCATCCACGAAGTGGGTGGTGACCACGCCCGCCATGGCGACGCCGAGGACGACAAGGACGAACCAGGTCGAACGGCGGCGGGCCGCTTGGGTCGACATCATCGGCCCACTATGTTGCCTCGGAGGAAGGCTCGACTCCATCACCTGCATGGCGAGTCACCGGGGGATCGCGGCCTAGGTCGGTTGGAGGACGACGAGTGCTGTCCCCCGGACGAGCTACTCGATGAGGCGCCGCCGGAGCGCCTCGGCAACCGCCGCCGTTCGGTCGGACGCCCCGAGCTTCTCGAAGATGTGCTCGAGGTGGGTCTTCACCGTGTCGGGCGAGATGTACAGGCGCTCGGCGATGTCCCGGTTGGTGTGTCCGAACGCGAGCAGCTGGAGGACCTCGATCTCCCGCGCCGTGAGCGTCTCCGCCTTGCGGTCGCGCTCCTTGGCCTGGGACAGCTCCTCCGCCAGGGCCACCACGAGTTGGGGGTCGATGACCATGTTGCCTCCGGCGACCAGGCGAACGGTCTGGATGAGGTGCTCGGCGTCCCGGGCTTTCAGGACGTAGCCCCGCGCTCCGGACCGAACCGCCTCCACCACGAATTGGCGGTCGTCGTAGGCGGTCAGCATGATCACGCCGACCTTGGGGAAGCGGTCGCGGATCAGCCTGGCCGCCTCCAGGCCGTCCATCTCCGGCATCCGGATGTCGACCAGGGCGATGTCCGGCTTCTGCTGCTCCACGAGGTCCAGAAGCTCCTGGCCGTTCGACGCCTCACCCACGACCTCGATGCCATCCGCCATGTCGAGGTAACGGCGAAGGCCCTGCCGGACCAGCGAGTGGTCGTCCGCGATCCCTACCCGTATGGTCACCTGAGGCTCCCTCTGCCGCCCACAGCCCGACACCCTGGCCCATCCTATATGTCGGCCTGGCCCGTCTAGAAGATGTAGTACCAGTTCACGAACAGCACCACGAGGAGCCCCAGCCCGGCGGCCCCCGCGGCGGCCACGGCCTTCTGGGAGACGCGCAATCGCTTGGTCAGCTCCGCCAAGGCCCAGAACGCCGGGAACAGGGGAAGGACGAACCGGGGCATCGACATCAGCGGGCGGTCGGCGAACACGAACGAGAGGGGGATCAGCAGCCCGCCCCACAGGTACACCGAGTACGAGGGTCGGTACCGGAAGAGGGCGAAGACCGATGCGCCGACTACCGGCACGACGATCAACCAGTCGATCAGCCAGTAGCCGCCGTTCGTGTTCCCCAGGTAGCGGAAGGCATCCCGGGTGCCGTCGGCGAGGGTGGCCCATGGCCAGGAGAACGTGCGCTGCCAGTTGGCTTGCTGGTCGACGGGGGCCAGCCAATCGCCCACCTTCGCCGCCCAATAC
>JBIOXZ010000166.1:0-17088 GCA_044869895.1 Actinomycetota bacterium
GGCATTGACCGTGACCCAGAACCGGACGCTGAGCGAGCGCGACCTGGAGGTAGCCGTCCTGGACCGGAACCGGGAACGCCGGAAGTTTCGGCGCGTGACCGACGCCGAGCTCCGCACGATCGTGCAGCAGGGGGGGCGCGGCGCTTCGCAGTCAACGGACGGCGGCGGGGCGGCTGACCGCCCGACGGGGAAGCCATGAAGCGCCGAATCATGGGGCTCGAGAACGAGTACGGCCTGACCTGCACCCTCAACGGGCAGCGGCGGCTCTCGCCCGACAACGTCGCCCGCTACCTCTTCGAGAAGGTGATCCCGGGCGCCCGCAACGCCAACGTCTTCCTGGAGAACGGGGCCCGCCTCTACCTCGACACCGGCTTCCACCCCGAGTACGCCACCCCCGAGTGCGACGACATCATGGATCTGTGCATCCACGACAAGGCGGGGGGGCGGATCGTCGAGGACCTCCTGCACCAGGCCGAGAAGCGGCTGCGGGAGGACGGGATCTCCGGGAACATCCTCCTGTTCAAGAACAACACCGACTCGGCGGGGAACTCCTACGGCTGCCACGAGAACTATCTGGTCGCCCGGCAGGGCGAGTTCGCCAGGATGGCCGATATCCTGATCCCGTTCTTCGTCACACGGCAGATCTACTGCGGGGCCGGGAAGGTGCTCCATGGGCCCCGGGGGGCACAGTTCTGCATCGCCCAGCGGGCCGAACACATCTGGGAGGGCGTGTCGTCGGCCACGACGAGATCGCGTCCCATCATCAATACGCGGGACGAGCCCCATGCCGACGCCGAGCGGTTCCGTCGCCTCCACGTGATCGTGGGGGACTCGAACATGAACGAGTGGACCACGTTCCTGAAGGTGGGCATCACCGACCTTGTGTTGCGGATGGTGGAGGCCAACACTGTGATGCGCGACCTCACGCTGGAGAACCCCATCCGGGCCATCCGGGAGATCTCCCACGACATCGCGGGCAGGAAGCGGGTGCGGTTGGCCAATGGACGGGAGCTCACCGCCATCGAGATCCAGGACGAGTACTACGAGCGAACGGCGAAATTCGTCGACCGTCGTGGGGGCGACCCCCAGACCAAGCAGCTGCTGCTGGAGTGGCGGGACGCCCTCGACGCGCTGGCCTCCCGGCAGCCGGAGACCCTTGCCCGGAAGGTGGACTGGGTGGCCAAGATGCTGATGATCGAGCGGTACCGAGGCAAGCATCAGCTGCCGTTGTCATCGCCGAAGGTGGCGCTGCTCGACCTGGCGTACCACGATGTCAACCGGAGTCGTGGGCTGTACTACCTGATGGAGCGGTCCGGGAAAGCCGAGCGGATGGTCAGCGAGAAGGACATCTCCCGTGGCATGCGCGAGCCTCCGCAGACCACCCGGGCCAAGCTCCGTGGCGACTTCATCAAGCACGCCAAGCAGAAGCGCCGTGACTACACGGTGGATTGGGTCCACCTGAAGCTGAACGACCAGGCCCAGCGCACGGTGCTGTGCAAGGACCCGTTCCGTTCGGTCGACGACCGTGTGGAGCAGCTCATCGCCCATATGTAGGAGGCGGTGCCCGATCTTCTAGAGGGGAGCCGTCCGGCCGAAGGAACACCGGTCTCTCTTGGACCATCTCCATCCTGAACCGCTGATGGATCAACCGATGATGCGGCCGGCACAGAAGGACCATGTTCGAGAGCGAGGTCGACCCTCCGTCGGCCCAGTGTTGGACGTGGTGAGCATCACACCACCCATGAGGACGGTCGCACCCAGGGAATCGGCAACCACCGTCCCGGACCACCACCGCCCGTCGCAACGAAGCCGGCACCACTGGAGTGCGACGCCCCACCTCGAGCGGCTCGGATCTTCCAATCGTGATGACCCGGGCGATGGAGGCATCGCCGGCCCACCGCCTGGCGGTCTCGGGGGTGATGGTGCCTGCGTCGCCCAGCTCGCACCGGAAGCCGGAGCGTCCTTCCAGCGCCTCCAGGTCCACCGTGATGGTGACGTGGGGACGCTCACCCGACACCTGCGGCCGGTCCGCCGAATCCAACCACCTGCGGCAGATCTCTCCCAACGCATCCACTCTTCGTTGGGCAAAGGTCCGGCGGTCGGTCCCAGGCTGTCGCTCCTCTGCGTCGAGCACGCTTCGAAGCGCGGTGATCAGGACCTGGCCGGACTCGGGATCGAGGTCGCCATCGACCCGCACCATGCCCTCGAGGGTGGGGGAGACGTGGAGACGCCGAAGCTGGAACACACGCTCTGCATCCTCTTCCGCCCGGCGCTGATCGACGGCATCCCGCCAGTGGGCCACCGCGCGCTTGAGATCGCGTATCGGAAGCGTCCCCGCTGTGTCCACGAGCGCTGCCTCCACACGAGAGAACTCAGCCGGGTCGACCTCGTGGGCCGCAACCAGGACCGCCACGGCCGAGCGGGAGATCTCACCTTGTGACAACGCCTCACGTGTCCGGGGCAGGTGCTCGAGGGCTCGCGCCACGCGGACCAGCTGTGTCGCCGCGGAGAAGGCCATGCGGAACCGATGCGCAAGCCATGAAGAGATCGACAGGTATCCATCACGCCGGAAGGATCCCCGCCGGTCGATCTCGGCCGCGGCGAGCGAGCTCGCCTTCCACCACCCCGGCCGCCCGTTCGAGCTCAACGAAATCGGCCTCAAGCCCCACGTCGGATGCGTAGCGCAAGTCCTCGGCGCCAAGCTCGTCCAGGGCCGATCGCAGCGTGCTCATCCGCGAATGGTTATCGAACACGCGTTCGGATGGAAGTGAAGCGCGTCACACTCGGGGGAGATTCTTCCGGGAAGCACCGACAATGCCGGTAAACACGGTTGCCACGGAGAGATCGCACATCCCGTCCGGCAACGACCTTTGGCATAGGCGGAGAGAACCATCGAGGAGGGGATCGTGAGCGCTGAATTCAGCCACGTATTCATGGTGGTGTCCGACCTCGATGCCCAGCGCCGCCTGTTCATCGATGCCATCGGGCTCCAGCTTCTCGTCGATGAGGGCAAGTACTTAGCGATCGGCGGGGATGAAGGGTTCCGTGTGGGATTGGAGCAGGGAGTTGCCAGAGGATGTGAAGGAACCGAGATCAACATCCGGGTCGACGACCTGGATTCGGCATACACGCGGCTTCTCGAGGGTGGCGTAACGGTGGAGGGGCCGCCCGAGGAGCAGGAATGGGGTGTGCGACATGTCTGGTTTCGAGACGTCGACGGACGGCGAATGTCCGTCTTCTCGTGAGCATGCACGTGTCACGCCCTCGCTAGCGCGCCGGCCGCTGCGATGAGCCGGAGTTTATGCGCTTGGCTCCGATACGAGTTGTCATCCATTGGCCCCTCGGTAGCGGCGTGACTCTTCTGCCATCCGACCGGCAAGGACGCCGGCCGCCCCTGCCGCCAGGAAGAACGCCCGGTCGACCCTGCGGGTCCGGCCCATCGACTCCACGTCGAAGCCCAGCTCGTCGAGCTTGGCGAGGGCCGGACGGCCGTCGACCTCGACCAGCTGATGCCGCTCCTCGAGCTTCCGACCCCTGAGCACCTCCCACACCGCGTCACGCTCGCGAGCGTCATCGAGGACGGGTACCGCGACGTTCGCCCCGGCCGTGCAGACCTTCTCCAGAATCGTGAGCGAATGGTGCGACACGACCCGGTGCCGCTCCCGTTGCTCCTCGAAGGACACGCGGAGCGCCGCCACGGACCTGCCGCCGAGGGCCTCGGTGGCGTTCAGCGCGTGTCCGCTCCCGAGCGCGCTCACTCCCCACGTCGTGTCCGTCCCCAGGTTCCCGGGGCCGTCGGCCACGACCACCACGTCCGCCTCCAGCACCTCCACGGCGGCGAGGAGCCCGGTCCAGATCGTCACGGCTTCCAGCACCCCACCGAACGCCTGCCCGCAGGTGATGAAGCCGTCGAGCAGCCCGGCGTCGCGCAACCTCGGCACGAGCCGAGAGAACGACCCGGGAAGCGCCGCCCCGTCGGTCATGACGTACGCGACGCGTCCAACACCGGATGCCTTCGCCCCCGCGGCGATCGGCCCGATCATCGAGTGCAATGGCGCGGCCACGACGGGCATTCCCCGAAGGCCCCGCGAGCCCTCCAACAGATCGCGATGGCTCTCCTCGACCGACCGCACGGCCACTTGCTGTGGCGTGTACCGGGCCTTCATCACCCGGCCGCGGTGGGCGAGCTCGGTGGCCCGGTCGCCCTCCACCGCGATCACCAGGTGGAACCCTCCCGTCCCGAGGCCCAGCGCCACCGCCGTCGTGTTGAGCAGCACGACGTCTCCCACGCCGACAGGTCCCGTGAGGTCGGGGTAGGTCAGCGCCAAGGCCCGCTCGCCCTCGACCTCCACCTCCAGCTCGATCGCCCCGGGGCGTGACGCGCCCACCGACACGACCACGCCACGACGCAGCCTGATGCCCGCCCGTTCGCCACCCATGGCCCGAGTATCATGCCGCACCGATGCACCCGCTCGAGCGTCTGGTGAACCTGGTCGCGCTCCTGCTGGAGGCGCGACGTCCACTCACCTTCGAGCAGATCCGCGCGAAGATGCCCGAAGGCTACGGCCAGGACGACCTCCAGTCGGCCAAGCGCATGTTCGAACGCGACAAGGACGTCCTTCGCGACGTCGGGGTCCCCATCGAGGTCATCGCAACCGACGCGTGGGAGGTCGAGCAGGGCTACGTCATACTGAAGCACCGGTACTACCTGCCGGAGATCGACTTCACCCCGGAGGAGATCTCGGCCCTGTTCGTGGCGGCGCATGCCGGCGGACCCGACGATGCGGCCGAGCAGGCGGTGCGCAAGCTGCTGTACGGCACGGACGGCGGGCTGGTGGCCGGCGCGCCCTCGGCGCCACTCGCCGCCGAGGCGGGAGTCGTCGACGCTCGCCTGACCGCCGCGGCCGAGGCCATCGCGGAGCGACGGAGCGTTCGGTTCGCCTACCGGACCTCGCGGGGCGTCGAATCCGAACGCCACGTCGATCCCTGGGGATTGGTCTTCCGCGCCGGGCACTGGTACCTCGTGGGCCTGGACCGGGAACGACAGGAGATCCGGGCGTTCCGCTTGTCCAGAGCGGGCGGGGAGCTCCGGTTCGACGGGGAAGCCGGACGGCCACCGGAGGGCTTCCGGGCGGCGGAGCACGTGATCGGCGGACCCTTCGGCCCGGGGGAGCCCGAGGAGCGGGCCACGGTGGCGTTCTCGCCGGACGTCGCGTGGTGGGCGACCCGCGGAGTCCAGGGGGCGGTAATCGAGGACACCCGGAAGGACGGCTGGGTCCAGGTCAGCCTCCCGGCGGCCCCGGGTGACGCCCTGGCGTCGTGGATCCTGTCGTTCGGCCCGGACGCCGTGGCCGTCGCACCCGAGGCCCTTCGGGCCGAGATCGTTCGCCGGCTTGAGGCCGCGCTTCGATGACCGGTCGACCTCGTCCCGCGGCGACGTCACGGGCGTCCGACCGGTTGCGGCGGCTGCTCGTGCTCGTGCCGTACCTGGTCAAGCATCCGGGGACGGAGCTGGCGGAGATAACGCGACTATTCGGGGTTCGCGAGGACGAGCTGACCTCGGATCTGAACCTGCTGTTCGTCTCGGGACTGCCACCGTACGGACCGGGCGACCTGATCGGCGTGGCCATCGAGGACCAGCGGGTGTGGATCGACATGGCCGACTACTTCTCCCGTCCGCTCCGCCTGACCCGGGCGGAGGCGCTCGCCCTGTACCTTCGGGGGACCGCCCTGGCCGTGACGCCCGGCCTCCGCGAAGCCACGGCACTGGCCTCGGCACTGCGAAAGCTCGAGGAGCGCCTCGGCCCCGAGACCCTCGGCGAGTTGGCGGAGCGGGTGGAGGCCGCCGAGGGCGGGAAGCCCGCCGAGACCCTGGATGCCCTTCGGAAGGCCGTCGCCGGCAACGAGCGGGTGAGGATCGAGTACTACGCGGCCTCCTCCGCCGAGATCACGGCTCGGGAGGTCGACCCCGAGGAGGTGTTCTTCGCCATCGGGAACTGGTACGTGGCCGCCTTCGACCATCGCTCGGGGGAGGAGCGGCTGTTCCGGGCGGACCGGATCCGCTCGGTGGAGCCGACGGGCGAGCCCTTCGAGCCCCGAGGCCTGGCCGGCGCGGGGCGAGCCCTGTACACCCCCACGGAACGAGACGTGCCGGTTCGGCTGCTGCTGCACCCGGCGGCCCGGTGGGTGGGCGAGTACTACGAGGTGGACGCGGAGACCGAGACGCCCGCCGGTGACCTCGAGGTGCAGCTCTCCGCGAGCCGTCTGGAGTGGGTGGCCCGGCTTGTCCTCCGCCTCGGGGGAGAGGCTGAAGTGTTGAGCCCACCCGAGCTGAAAGTCCGGGTCCGAGAGCTGGCCGGCCGGACGAAAGAATTGTACGAATAGAGTAGTCCCTTCCGGCCTTCGGACGCTAAACCGTTTCGATTGCCGGACCGATACTGGTCCTGACATGACCACCATCCGGACCACCTGCCCCCGCTGCGGCGAAGTGGACATGGGCCCCGAGGCCATCCTCCTCTCGGTCCTCCACGGCGGGCGGGAGGGAACTTACCGGTTCACCTGCCCCACCTGTCTCGACGGCGTGGAGAAGCGGGCCGACCGCAAGATCGTGGCGCTCCTGGTCTCGGCCGGCGTGGACGTCTCGGGCCGGGGCGAGGCCGAGGAGCGCACCATGCCGATGTTCGACGAGGAGTCCGAGGAGCAGGTGGACCCCCGCGGCCGGCTCCCCGAGGGCCCGGCGTTCACCATCGACGACCTCATCGACTTCCACTTCACCCTCCAGGACGACCGGCTCATCCGGGAGTTCCTGGCCGGGCAGCGCTGAGCCCACGGCTCGGCTAGCATCGTCCGCGTGACCACCGCGGCCGCCGTCTGGATCATCGTCGGCGTGGTGAGCACCCTGGCCATCGCCGTCGTGCTGGTGGGATTGGTTCGCCACGTGTTCCTGCTCGGCCGGACCCTCCGCAGGTTCCAGGAGGAGGTACAGCCCATCGCCGAGGACATCGCGGCGGAGGGGGAGCGGGCGTCGTCGAGGGCCGCGGGCCTTCCGACGGGGAAGCCGCGGTAGGGGCGGGGGCCCTTCTCGAACCTCGCGCAGTAGAATCGCCACGGGCGCCTGCCCACCCGACGAGATGTTCAACATCGGCCCTCTCGAGCTCATGGTCATCCTGGTCATCGCCCTGCTCGTCGTGGGCCCCCACCGGCTGCCCGAGGTCGGGCGGTCCATTGGCCGGGGCATCCGCGAGTTCCGAAAAGCGCAGGACGAGGTCCAGAAGACCATCCAGTCCGCGCTCAACGAGCCCGCATCCACCGCTCGGTCCGTGCCCCGCGCCGACGCAGCGCCGCGGCCCGAAGGGAAAACGGTGACCGATGCCACCGATGGCACCGACGACGCCGACACCGCCGAAGGGAAGGAGGTCGTCCGCCACGTCGGCAAGGGGCTGGCCGAGCTCCGCAAAGCCAGGGACGAGATCCAGCGCAGCTTGCGCGTGGACCTGGACGAGGAGGGCGACGGCGGCCGGTCCACGGCGGGATAGGCCGATCCTCGTCGATCGCCGATGAAGCTGATCCCCGAACGGCTCCGTCGTCCCCCCCGCGACCCCGAGGGGACGATGACCCTCGTCGAGCACCTCGAGGAGCTTCGGAGCCGGCTGTTCCTGGCCCTGGGGGCCATCGGCCTGGGCTCGATCATCGGGTGGTTCCTGTACGGGCCGGTCCTTCAACTGCTCCAGAACCCCTACTGCGACACGATCGAGAACCTGCCGGCCGGGAACCGTCCCCCTACCGGCTGCAAGTTCGTGTTCACCGGGGTCCTCGAGCCGGTGATCATCAAGCTCAAGGTGGTCGTGTTCCTGGGGCTGTTCATCGCACTGCCCATCGTGTTGTGGCAGCTGTGGGCGTTCGTCGTGCCCGGCCTCACCCGTCGGGAGCGCCGGCTGGCCGTCCCCTTCGTGGCCTCGTCCGTGCTCCTATTCGCCCTCGGGGCCGTCATCGCCTACTTCACCCTGCCGAAGGGACTCGGCTTCCTGCTGGGGTTCGCCGGCTCGGGGTTCGTCCCTCTGCTCACCGGCGATCGGTTCCTCGGTTTCGTGATGCTGCTCGCGCTGTCCTTCGGGATCTCCTTCGAGTTCCCGGTGATCCTGATCTTTCTCTCGATCGTGGGCGTGATCTCGAGCCAGCAGCTTCGTCAGTGGCGCCGAGGGGCCATCCTGTTCATCGCGATCTTCGCTGCGGTGATCACGCCGAGCTCGGACCCCTACACGATGTCCGCGATGATGGTTCCCATGGTCCTGTTCTACGAGGGCGCTATCATCGTGGCCCGCCTGATGAACCGGTAGGAAGCCATGGCCATCAAGGGAAAGAGCAAGCCGCGGAGCCGAAGGGCCGTGACCCCTGGGCCCCGGCCCTCGTACACACCGGTGAAGAAGCCCTTCCTCGCCCGGCGGGGGTTCCGCATCGGCCTGCTCGTGGTCGTGGTGGCCGCCTCGATCGGGGGCATCTTGTACGGGCTGGCCCGAGAGCGGACCCAGGACCGCGAGCGGGCCCTGGCGGAACGGGAGCGCACCGCCGCCATCACGTTCCGCGGAAAGGTCCAGGGAGCGATCGCCTCGGCCGGGCAGCCGGCGCCCCCCAACGGCTTCGCCGCCTTCCCCACACTCACCGCCGACGTCGACGCCCTGCAGAAGGGAACGGTCAAGCCCAGCACGGTGCGGACCGACACGAACGCGGCACGGACGGCGGCCAGGAGCGCGTGGCAGGCCATGGCAAGGATCGACGTCCCGTCGATCACGGCGAACAAGGGCTTCGACGCCGCCTTCGTGAACTACTTCTTCAACGCCAGGGAGAAGATGCAGGGCGGGCTCAAGCTGTACGAGCAGGGGGCGCTCCTGGTGGAGCGGGCCGCGGTCGCCACCGGGGACGAGCGCACCGAGCTACTGGACAGTGCCGGGGGGATCCTCAAGGTCGCGGCCGAGCTCATGAACGGGGGCTACAGCGACTTCATCCAGGTCCAGATCGAGGCCGACATCTACCAGCCGTCGTTCCCGTCGGTCCCCGCCGGCTCGTGACCGACGGTCTGCTTCTGCTTCACGCCTTCCCGCTCGACGCCAGGACGTGGGAGGCGCAGCTCTCGGCCTTCTCCGGCGTCTTGCCGGTGATCGCCCCGCACCTTCCCGGCTTCGGGGGCACCGAGCCCGAGGGCGAGGTGATGACGATGGGCGCTGCCGCCGACCGGGTACTGGCCGAGCTCGACCGCGCCGGCGTGGACCGGGCCGTCGTCTGCGGCCTGTCGATGGGCGGCTACGTCGCGTTCGAGCTGTGGCGGCGGGCGCGACACCGGTTCGCCGGCCTCGTCCTGGCCAACACGCGAGCGGAACCAGACACGGAAGAGGGAACCGCGGGCCGCCGGGCCCTGGCCGAACGGCTGCGGCGCGAGGGGAATGGCTTCTTAGTGGAGACGCCACCCCCGCTCTTATCGCAGGGAGCCCCCGAGGACCTGTGGGCGTACGTCCGCCGGCTGATCGCCGATCAGCCGGCGGACGCCATCGCCGCCGCGTCCCTCGGCATGGCCGAGCGACCGGACTCTCGCCCCGATCTCCCGGGGATCGATGTCCCCACCCTGGTGATCACCTCGACGGACGACGCGCTCATCCCGTCGGCGGTGTCCGCCCCCCTGGCCGACGCCGTCCCCGGAGCCACCCTCCTGGTGATCGAGGGCGCAGGCCATGTGTCCAACCTGGAGCAACCGGACACGTTCTCCGGGGCGCTCGAGAAGCACGTGGAGCGGGCAGGGCTTCGGGGGTAGGGCACCCTCACTCGTAGACTTGGCGGTGTGACCGATCCCAAACGTTTCGCCGCCCGGTACCCGTTCGACCTGGACGATTTCCAGGTCGAGGCCATCGAGGCATTGGACTCCGGCGAGTCCGTGCTGGTCGCGGCCCCCACCGGCTCGGGAAAGACCGTCGTCGCCGAGTTCGCGGTGGAGCGGGCCCTGGACCTGGGGAGCAAGGCCTTCTACACGACGCCGCTCAAGGCCCTGTCGAACCAGAAGTTCGGTGACCTGGTGGCCCGGTACGGCGCTGCCAAAGTGGGGCTGCTTACCGGGGACAACTCGATCAACTCCGAGGCCCCGGTGGTCGTGATGACCACCGAGGTGCTCCGCAACATGCTGTACGAGAAGAGCCCGACGCTCCTCGGCCTGTCCTGCGTGATCCTGGATGAGGTCCACTACCTCCAAGACCCATACCGCGGCGCCGTGTGGGAGGAGGTCCTGATCCACCTTCCGCTGTCGGTCCCGGTCGTGTGCCTATCGGCCACGATCTCCAACGCCGAGGAGTTCGGCGAATGGATCGGAACCCTCCGTGGCCCCACAAGGGTGGTCATCGAGGAACGGCGACCGGTGCCGCTCGAGCACCACTACCTGATCGGTCACGAGCTGCACCCCATGCACGTGCAGCAGGACGGCGAGCCGATCCCCAACCCGTACATCGTCTCCCTGGACCAGCAGGAGGTCCGGTACCACACGTACTACCGGCGATCCTCGGGCGCGGCGCAGCACCAACGCATCCCCCGGCCTCGTGAGGGCCACCGGCGTGTGTACGTGCCCCGCCGAGAGGAGGTCGTGGAGGTCCTGGCCCAGAACGAGATGCTGCCGGTCATCTACTTCGTCTTCAGCCGGGTGGGCTGCGACCGGAGCGTGGAGTGGCTGATGGATGCGGGGATCCGCCTGACCACGCGGGAGGAGGCCGACCGGATCCGGGAGTTCGCCGACATGCGCGTGGCCTGGATGGCAGAGGAGGACCTGGAGACGCTGGGGTTCTACGAGTTCCGCGAGGCCCTGTCGGCCGGGATCGCAGCCCACCACGCGGGGATGCTGCCAGTGTTCAAGGAGACCGTGGAGGAGCTGTTCAAGGCGGGAGAGGTGAAGGTGGTGTTCGCCACGGAGACCCTGTCGCTCGGGATCAACATGCCGGCCAAGACGGTGGTCATCGAGGACCTGTGGAAGTTCTCCGGGGAACGGCACGAGCTCCTCACGCCGGGGGAGTACACGCAGCTCACGGGGCGGGCCGGCCGGAGGGGGATCGACGAGATCGGGCACGCCGTGGTGGTGTTCCAGCGGCAGGTGCCCTTCGAGCGGGTGGCCTCGCTCGCGAGCACGCGAACGTACGAGCTCTCGTCATCGTTCCGGCCCTCGTACAACATGGCCGTGAACCTGGTCCGCAACTACACCAGGGAACAGGCCCATCGCCTGCTGAACTCCTCCTTCGCCCAGTTCCTGGCGGACCGGGGGGTGGTCGCTCTGGAGCGTGAGATCGAGCGGGATACCGCCGACCTGGCCGGGTATCGCGAGCAGATGCACTGCCATCTGGGCGACTTCGCCGAGTACTGGCGGCTCCGGGAGAACGCCGAGCAGATCCGCGAGGAGGCCCGCAAGGGCCGAGAGCGCGTCCGCACCGATGCCGTCCGCCACGCCCTGGCGGCCCTCCGGCCGGGCGACGTGATCTTTGTCCCTCGCGCCAGGCGCCGCGGTCTGGCCGTCGTGCTGTCCTCGCGCGAGGGCCGGCCCACCGTCCTGGCCCAGGACCGGAAGTTCTTCCGGTTGTCCGTCCGCGACTTCGAGGAGCCCCCGATCATCCTGACGAAGATCCCGCTGCCGCGTTCGGGGAGCGCCCGGAGCGCCCGGTTCCGCCGCGACCTGGCGGCGCGCCTCGTGGCCCTGGACGTTCGGAAGCCGAAGCAGCGCAGAGACCGCCTGGACGCACGGGCCCAGCGCGAGGCGGCCCGGCTGGAGGAGCTGGCGTCCCGGCACCCCTGCCATGCCTGCCCCGACCGGCCGACCCACGAGCGGTGGGCCGTTCGGGCCAGCCAGGTCGAGCAGCGGCTGCGGGGGATCGAACGACGGGTCAAGACGCGGACCGAGACGCTCGCGCGGCAGTTCGAGCGGGTGCTCGGGGTCCTTGAAGAGCTGGGGTACGTGAGGGATTTCGCCATCCTGCCCAAGGGCGACGTCCTCTCCCGCATCTACGGCGAGGGCGACATCCTGGTGGCCGAAGCGCTGGGCGAGGGGCTGGTCACCGGCCTGTCGCCCGCGGAGACGGCAGCGCTGGTCTCCACGGTGGTGTACGAGTCGCGGGAACGCGTGCCTCGACAGGCGGACATGCCGACCGCCGACACGGCGGACCGGTACCAAGGGTTGGATCGCCTGTGGCGTCGCATCCGGCGGTCGGAGGACTCGCACCACGTCGAGCTGTGTCGGGAGCTCGAGGCGGGCTTCGCCACCCCGGTCTTCCAGTGGGCAGAGGGCAAACCCCTCCAGGACGTGCTGGCGGAGACCGGCATGGCCCCTGGCGACTTCGTGCGCAACTGCAAACAACTGCTGGACCTCCTCCGCCAGATCGAGGAGGTGGCCTCCGGACAGACCGCCGGGCTGGCCCACCAGGCCATCGAATCGGTGAATCGCGGCGTCGTCTCGTACACGGGCGTCTGACGCGTAGAGGTCGTGCCCGATCCAGACGGGCCGGTCGGCCACATGGGTAGGATGCACCCGCCATGGGGAGCCCCTTCGGAGAGCTCACGGTCATCGTGAACCCTCACGCGGGCCGGCGGCGCGTGGGACAGGAGATCCCCGAGCTCGAGCGCACGCTCCAAGCCCGGGGGCTCGCGTACCAGCTCCTCCGAACCGAAGGGCCGGGTGATGCCACCCGGTTCGCCCGTGAGGCGCTGTCGAGCGGCGGCCGATTCGTCGTCGCGGTGGGAGGCGACGGAACGGTGCACGAGGTGGTGAATGGGATGTTCGGCGAGGACGGGACGACCATCGTGCCGCAGCCGGTGCTCGGCGTCGTCGCCGCCGGCTCGGGATGCGACTTCGTGCGGACGTTCGGCCTCCCCGGCGATGTCACCAGGTCGTGTCAACACCTGCTGGGGGAGAACACGTACCCCCTCGATGTGGGCAAGATCACGTATGTGGGCTCCTCGAACGGGGAGCGGCAGGTTCGGTACTTCCCCAATGTTGCTGAGGCGGGGCTGGGGGCGGCGGTGGCTGCCCGGGCCGACCGGCTTCCCGTCTCGCTCGGTCAGGCGAAGTACTTCTTCGGGTTCTGGCTGACGCTTCCCCGGTTCAAGCTGGCCAAGCTGAAGGTCCGAGCCGATCGGAAAGACTACGAGGGGCCCGGCCTCATGGTGATCGTGGGCAACTGTCAGTACTACGGGGGAGGGATGAAGATCTCGCCTCGCTCGTACCCCGGCGACGGCGTCCTCGACGTGTTGATCTTCAAGGGACCGAAGTCGGACTCGTTCACGCTCCTGCCGAAGGTCTATCGGGGCGAGCATCTCCCGCACCCCCGGGTCGCGGAGTTCCGGGTGAAGAACGCCCTGGAGGTGGACGCGGACCGGCCGCTTCCCATCGAAGCCGACGGGGAGGTCCTGGGATCCACCCCGGCGACGTTCGAGGTCGTCGCGCAGGCCGTCCTGATGAAGCTGTGACCGGCGACACGGCCGCAGGTCGCCACGCCGAGCGGATGGACCGCGCGGCGCGCGTGACCGGTGAAGCCGGCCTGGGTGCGCTGCTGGTCACGCCGGGACCGGACCTCTTCTACCTGACGGGCCACGCGCCGCCACCCCTCGAGCGGCTCACGCTGCTCGTGATCGCGCCGGGGCACGACCCGGTCCTGCTCGTGCCGCTCCTGGAGCGGCCGGCGGCGCTGGCGTCGGCGGCCGCCGACAGGATCGAGGTTCTGGGGTGGGCCGACAGCGAGGACCCGTACGCCGTCGCGGCCGGGCTCCTCCCGCCCGGCCGGCTGGCCATTTCCGACCAGACGTGGGCATCACATGTCCTTGGCCTCCAGGAGGCGTCCGCGGCCCGGACGTTCGTCGCTGCCGGCCGGGGCATGCCGCCCCTTCGAGCGGTGAAAGACGAGGAAGAGCTGGCGGCACTGGCGAAGGTGGCGTCGGCGGCCGACGCCTCCTTCGCGGACATCGTCCTCGTGCCGTTCGCCGGCCGTCGGGAGGCCGAGGTCGCCGCGGACGTGGCCGAAGCCCTCCGACGGCACGGCCACCGGACCGCGGACTTCACCATCGTGGGCTCCGGTCCGAACGGCGCCTCGCCTCACCACGAGGCGGGGGAGCGGGTCATCGCTGAGGGCGACGTGGTGGTCCTGGATTTCGGGGGGCGTCTGGACGCCTATTGCTCGGACATCACGCGGACCGTGATCGTCGGGGAGCCGCCGACGGAGTTCGATCGGGTCCACGACGTCGTCCGGCAGGCCCAGCAGGCGGCATTTGAGGCGGTGCGCCCGGGCGCCACGGCGGAGGACATCGACCGGGCCGCCCGCGACGTGATCGACCATGCCGGCTACAGCGAGTGGTTCATCCACCGCACGGGCCACGGGATCGGCCTGGAGCTCCACGAGCCCCCCTACATCGTCTCCGGCAATCGAACCAAGCTCGAGGCCGGCATGACCTTCTCGATCGAACCGGGTGTCTACCTCCCGGACCGGTTCGGCGTGCGGATCGAGGACATCGTGGCCGTCACTGCCGACGGTGCGAGGCGATTGAACGAGGCTCCTCGGGAGCCCCTGACCGTGCGGTAGGGAGGCGCTAGGCAGGAGATCCGAAAGATTCTCAAGAAGATCTGCCCAGTGTGACCCACGTAACAGACGGGCGAACAAGCGTTCGATATCGTCATGACGATGATGGAAGCCGTCCGAACGAACGATGACGTCATCCAGGAGATGGATGCCCTGCATTCCCGGATCTCGCGCTCGCAGCGGTCGATGTTCGAGCTCATCGCAGAGGCCGACCGGCAAGAGGCCTGGCAGGACTCCGGAGCCCGGGACATGACTCACTTCCTGTCGATTCGGTACGGGATCTCCTGCTGGAAGGCATCTCGTTGGATCAACGCTGCCCATGCCCTCGAGCGCCTGCCTCGACTGTCCGAGGCTCTTCGATCGGGTCAGCTTGGGATCGACAAGGTGGTGGAGCTCGC
Source organism: Actinomycetota bacterium (assembly GCA_044869895.1). GTDB lineage: Bacteria > Actinomycetota > UBA4738 > UBA4738 > HRBIN12 > AC-69. The sequence continues at coordinate 14,981 of JBIOXZ010000166.1, forward strand.
TCGATTCGCCACGGCGGAGACCGAGTCCGACCTCGTCTCGTGGGCGAATGGCGTCTCCGTAGCCTGCGTTCGTCGCAAGGCGGATGTCACCGTCCGACAGGCCATCGAAGACGCGCGAGACGCGCAAGCCAGCCGGTTCCTCTCGTGGTGGTATTTCGACGATGGACGGCGGTTCGGGCTGGAAGCTGAGCTCCCTGCGGCCGAAGGAGCGGCGGTGGCCCGGGCACTCGAGCATCTCGCCGACGAGCTTCCGGTGATGCCGGGGGAAGAGGACGTCTGCCACGCGGATGCTCGAAGGGCCGATGCGCTCGTGGCGCTGGCCTCCACCTGCTTGGCCGGCGACCCCGATCCCGACCGGGCCACGGTGATGGTCCACGCCCCGCTCGAGGCGCTCGTCTCCGGGGAATCGGGCTGTGAACTCGAAGGTGGCGGGCTGATCCACGCCGAGACCGTCAGGCGCCTCCTCTGTTCGGGTCGGGTTCAGACCGTGATCGAGAACGGAATAGGCCACCCGGTTGGTGTCGGGCGGATGACTAGGGTGCCGTCGGCGTGGATGCTCCGCCAGCTGCGATACCGCGACTTCGAGTGCCGGTTTCCGGGATGCGGGGCCCGCCGATTCAACCAAGCCCATCACATCATCTGGTGGGAGCGGGGAGGCCGCACCGACCTGGACAACCTGCTCCTCCTGTGCACGTTCCACCACAGGCTGGTTCACGAGTACGGGTGGACGGTAACCCGCGCGAGGGACGGGACGGTCGAATGGTTCCATCCCGACGGGACCAGCTACGGGGGTCCGGCTCCACCCACGGCGACCTTCGAACCAGGACCATCGCTCGCAGCCGTGAGGTGAAGCCCTGAGCTACCGCGGCTGAACCTTTGGCACCCTAGATCCGGGGACGGACCCTCGTTCCCTGCGGGGTGTCCATGACCTCCAGGCCAAGTTCCTGGAGCCGGTCGCGAACCCGATCGGCGGTGGCGAAGTCCTTGCTGGCCCTCGCGGTGTCTCGCTCGGCGACGAGTGCCGCGACCTCGTCGCTCGGCAGCCACCCCGTGCGGGCGTCCCGCTCGGCGTCGAGGCCCAGGACCCGGTCCCACGACGAGACCAACGAGTACTTCTCCGGGTCGGGAACGGCCGGTGACGACGCCAGCTCGTTCAGGATCACCAGGGCCCGGGGCATGTCCAGGTCGTCGGCAACCGCGTCACGGAACCGCTCGTCGAACGCCTTGGCCACCGAGCCCAGTCCCTCGGCGGGGCCGCCCCATACGGCCATCCGCTGCCGCAGGCGCTTGATCGTGGTGTCGGCCGCCCGGAGCGCGTCCTCGGAGAAGTCCATCTCCCGTCGATACCGGGTCTCGAACGTGAGGTACCGGAACGACAGGGGGTCGATCCCCAGCGCCTCGAGATCCCCGATCCGGATGATGTTGCCCGAGGACTTGGCCATCTTCTGTTCCTTCAATCGGAGGAACCCTCCGTGGACCCACGTCGAGATCACCTCGTGACCCACGCCGCCCTCCGATTGGGCGATCTCGTCCTCGTGATGCGGGAAGATCAGATCGACCCCACCGGTGTGGATGTCGAACCGCTCGCCCAGGTATTTCATGGACATGGCCGAGCACTCGATGTGCCATCCGGGGAACCCCTCGCCCCACGGGCTGTCCCACTTCATCAGCCGGCTGGGCCCGGCCTTCTTCCACAGGGCAAAGTCCTCCGGGTGGCGCTTGTTCGGGTCGACCTCCAGATCCTGGCGATGGCCCGCCCGAAGCTTGTCGAGCGTGTTGCCGGAGAGCTTGCCGTATTCGGGGAACGAGCGAACGTCGTAGTAGACCGTCCCGTCGACCTCGTAGGCGTGGCCGTTCTGAATCAGACGCTCCGTGAGCTCGATCATCTCGGGGATGTGCTCGGTGGCCGTGGGGTAGACGTGGACCCCCTTGATTCCGATGGCCTCGCTGTCGTCCAGGAACGCTTGCGTGTACTTCTGGGCGATCTCCTTGGGGGACAGGCCCTCGTCGGCGACGGCCAGGTCCATCTTGTCGCGACCGGAATCGGAGGCGTCATCGGTCATGTGCCCCACGTCGGTGATGTTCATGACCTGGTTGACCTCGTAGCC
>JBIOXZ010000167.1:0-14433 GCA_044869895.1 Actinomycetota bacterium
TCGAGCGCTGATGGCTCGGCGTCGACGAAAGCAACGACCTCAGCGTCGGCCACGCATCAATGTGACGGGGACAACAGCTCGCCGGACGGCCCGTCGACATCGACCTGACGCGCGCCCGAAAGAGAGACGACCGGTGGCATGGAGGGGCTGCCCCGCGCGCGGGGCAGCCCCTTCGTACTCCGATCATGAAGACGGGATGTGCTCCTGTCCTTCGTCAACCGGCGCAGTCCAGCCTGAGACCGGGAGCCGGACCTCGAACGTCGCGCCCGCCCCTTCCTTCGATCGGACGGTGACGGTCCCTCCATGGGCCTCCACGATCGCGGCCACGATCGAGAGCCCCAGTCCGGCTCCTCCCATCGACCGGGAACGCGACGGGTCACCTCGGTAGAACCGCTCGAAGGCGCGAGTGGCGACGTCCGACGTGAGACCGGGACCTTCGTCCGCCACCGACAGGAGCACGTCCTCGGAGTCGGCGTCGGCGTCGGATCCCAGCGTCACCCGAACCCGCGAGCTCGCCGGGGTGTGGACGCGCGCGTTGTCCAACAGGTTGTCCACGGCTTGCCGGAGCCGACCCTCGTCTCCGATCACCGACGTGAGGCCGTGGAGCTCGAGGTCGATGGGTCGACTGGGCTCCACCGCACGAGCGCTGTCGACGGCCTCCTCGACGACTCGACCGAGGTCGACAGGCTCACGCTCCAGCGGCCGGCCCTCGTCCAGCCGGGCCAACAGGAGCAGGTCCTCCACCAGCACGCCCATCCGCGCCGCCTCGGCCTCGATGCGCTGCATGGACTTCGCCAGATCCTCGGGCCTCGAGTCGGCGCCACGCCGGAACAGCTCGGCGTACCCGCGGATCGACGTGAGCGGCGTGCGGAGCTCGTGAGAGGCGTCGGCCACGAAGCGCCGCAGGCGATCCTCGGAGGCCCGGCGCTCCTCGAAGGCCGCCTCGATCTGGGCGAGCATCGCGTTCAGCGCGAGGCCCAACCGACCGACCTCTGTCCGTTCCGTCGCCGGCTCGACCCGGCGCGAGAGGTCGCCGGCCGCGATGGCGCCGGCGGTTGCCCCGATCCCTTCCAACGGACGAAGCCCCAGCCTTACGAGCCATAGCGCGAACCCCGCGACTAGGAGCAGCGCGATGCCGCTGACCACCAGCTCCACGCCGAGCAACCGATCAAGCGTTGCCGAGACCTCGGTGAGCGGGATGGCAACGATCAGGGTTCCCGGTCCCGGGCTGAGAGCGGCGGCAACGGCCCTGTAGGTCGGGTCACCACCATCAGCGGTGGTGGTGAAGAAGCGTGGAGCCTGCGTGGGCGACGACGTGGAACCGGGCAGGTTCCGGGGGCAGACGGGACGCTGGTCCGCGTTGCTCTCGTATCCGAAGAACTTCCAGACCAGTGGAGCTCCGGAACCATCGCGAACCTCCGCGTAGGTTCCCGGCGGCACAAGGAACGTCGGCGTCGGATGGCTTGGGATGTCGCCTTCGAACGGGAGGGAATCCAGGATGGGCCCCTGGGCGGCCACCAGCTGATCGTCCACTCGGTTGAGCAAGAAGTTCGACAGGAGCCGGTACGTGGCGACGTTCGCCACGAGCAGCCCGGCCGCCACCAGGACCACCGACGTGATCAGCAGGCGCGCTCGGACGGACACGGCTCACTCCGGGGGAAGGCGGAGGACGTATCCCACGCCCCGCACGGTGTGGATCAACCGGGGTTCCTCGGGATCGACCTTCTTCCGCAGGTAGCTGATGTAGGTCTCCACGATCGAGGAGTCGCCGCCGAAGTCGTAGTGCCACACGTGATCCAGGATCTGGTCTTTCGACAGGACCCGCCGGGGGTTGGCCAGCAGGAACCGCAGGAGGCTGAACTCCGTGGGCGTGAGGTCGATGGCCCGACCACTCCGCCACACCTCGTGGGTGTCCTCGTCCATCTCGAGGTCGGCGAAGGCGAGCCGGTGGGCCGGTGGCCCCGACCCGTGGGCCCGACGGAGGATCGCCCGGATCCGGGCGATCAGCTCCTCAAGGCTGAACGGCTTCGTGACGTAATCGTCGCCACCGATCGTCAGGCCGCGGACCTTGTCCTCGGTCGCGTCGCGGGCCGTGAGGAAAAGGACAGGAGACGGCCGCCCCCTGTCGAGCAGGCGCTTCTGCACCTCGAACCCGTCGAGGTCGGGGAGCAGGACGTCGAGGACGACGAGGTGAGGCCGGAACGATTCGACGAGCTTGATCGCGTCGCGCCCGTTACCGGCCGCTTGCACCTCGAACCCTTCATACCGAAGAGCCATTGCCACGAGGTCGGTAATGTTCGACTCGTCGTCGACGACAAGTACCCGCCGTGGCTCCGCCTCAGCGGGATCGCCGGGTGCCGGGGACTGGTTCGGTGGCGTCGGGCTCGCCTTTCCTACGAAGCTTTCCGGTCTATCTCGACTCGAGCGTAACTGAGGTGGACCTCATCGAACCCCACGGGTCGAACACCCTCCCGGCCTGTGCTGGGGTTTCAGTTGAGCATCGGAACCTGGGAGAAGGCTGAGAGCTCACCAAGAGCTCACGAAGTGGCAACGGGAATGTCCAGCGAGCCGTCGCGCTCGGGGTTGCGGGCACCGGGTAGGAACATCACGGCGAGCGTTATTCCACCCCCCAGGATCCCGGCGAGGACGAGCGTCATGCGGGCGCCGATGGCCGAGGACACCGGACCGACGATGGCGAACGACAACGGCACGCCCCCGATCGAGATCATCCAGTCCAGGCTGGTCACCCGCCCGAGGAGGTCGTTGGGGACCAAGCGCTGAACCAGGGTGAACCAGATGACCACCAGGATGGTGATGCATGCCTCGGTCGCCAGAGCCACGATCATCGCCTGCCACACCCCTGTTACGAGGCCGAATCCTGCGGTGCCGAACATGGCGATCGCCCACGCCAGGTACAGCGCCGTCACGGGCCTTCGCGGCAACCTGCCCCGCTGCCCGAAGAACAGGGCCGCGGCCACCGACCCCAAACCGCCGGCCCCGAACACCAAGCCCAGCGCGGTCGGCCCGCCGTGCAGCTCGTTCTTGATGACGTAGGGGACGAGCGTCTCCCACGGCCCCCACGTGGCCAGCAGGCTAACCGTCGCCCCCACCATGGCCAGGATGAGCCATCGGTGGGCGATGACGTACCGGAGCCCCTCCGCGACCTCGGACATCAACCGTTCCCCCGAGTCCGCGTCGCGGGGCTCGGGGCGGGTCCGCATCAGCAGGATCATCAACGCCGAGAACGCGAACGTCCCGCCGTCGAAGACGAACGCCCAGCCGGGGCCGAAGGCCGCGATGAGCAGTCCCCCGATCAGCGGTCCGAGCAACATCATGGAGAACGGCCGCACGAACTGGGCCAGTGAGTTGGCCTCGACGAGCAGGTCCCCGGGAACGATCGTGGACACGATCGCCGAGAAGGACGGCTGGAAGATGGCCTGCCCGACCCCGTAGACCACCACCAGCCCGATCACCAGGGGAACGGTCAGCCGCCCGGTGATCGACAGGGTGCCGATCGTCGCGATCGCGGCACAGCGGATCAGGTCGCCGGCGATCATCAGTCGGCGCCGGTTGAACCGGTCGGCCAGGGCGCCGGAAAGCAACATCAGCAGCACCTGCGGCAGCGACCACGCCACGCCGACGAGCGCCAGCGCCGACGGTCGGTTGGAGATCTCGTAGACCTGCCACGCGATGGCGACGAAATAGACGCCGTCCCCGACCATCGATATGGCCATCCCGGTCCACAGGAGCGCGAAATCGCGCAGGCGAAGCGGACGCAGGATGCCGATCCGGCCCGGGATCTCTTGGCTCATCGGAGGAGGATACGGGCAGTCGCTTCGACCGGCGGAGACGGGAGGATTCGAACCTCCGGGGGACTGTTACGCCCCCAACCGCTTAGCAGGCGGCTGCTTTCGGCCACTCAGCCACGTCTCCGGGCCGATTCTACGAGAGCCCTGGGGGCGGCGGTGGGTAGGCTACGCGCATGGCGGGCTCGGACGTCGTGATCGTCGGTGGCGGCATCATCGGCGCCGCGTGCGCGTACGAGCTGTCGCGCTCCGGCGCGAGCGTCACGCTTCTCGAGCGGGATGAGCTCGCTGCGGGAGCCTCCGGTCGCAACATCGGGTTCTTCGGGCCTCCCTGGGATCCGGTGCTCGACCCGATGGCAAAGGCGTCGCTCGAGCTGTACCTGGAGGTGACCACGGACCCGCCGGTCCCCGTCCACTTCGATCGCGAGCCGATCGGCACGCTCGCCCTGGCCATCGACGAGGACGACGCCGCGATGGTTCGCGCGGAGGCAGCGGCGGCGGGACAGGCAGGCATCCGGGCCGAGCACCTGGACGCCGCCGGCCTGAAGGAGCTCGAGCCCGAGGTGACCGCCGACGTCTCGGAGGCGTGGCTGTTCCACGAGGGACGGCGGGTGGACCCCGGTGCGCTGACGCTCGCGCTCGCCGAGCTCGCCCGCCGCGATGGGGCGAGCATCCGCCATCACCTTCCGGGTCGGCGCCTGCTTTCGCGGCGAGAGTCCGTGACCGGCGTGGCCACCGATGAGGGGATCGTCGGCTGCGACACGGTGGTCCTCGCATCGGGGCCGTGGTCGACCGGCCTGCTCCGGCCCCTGGGCATCCACATCCCGGTGACCGGGGCTCGGGGATGGCTGATCCAGCTCGCGCCTCCCAGACCACTGCTCTCCCACTGGGTCGAGGGCTCGGCCCGAACCCTCTGGCGTCGGCAGGTCGAGCCGGTCACCGCGCGCGAATTCTCCGAGGGCGTCGCTCGCGATGACATCGGGGCGGTCATCCAACCTTCGCCCGACGGGACGATCGTCGCCGGCACGTCGCGCGAGCCGGCGCTTGCCTGGAGCGCCGAGGACCTCGACGTCCCCCGAGCGGTGGCCGGGTGCGTCATCCGGCTCCTCCCTGCCCTCGCCGACGCCCCGGTCCTCGGGACGTGGTCCGGGATCCGGCCGATGTCCCCCGACGAGCGTCCGTTCGTCGGATGGCTCCGACCCGGACTGTTCGTCGCCACGGGCCACGGCTCCGAGGGGGTGATCCTTGGCGGTGGCACGGCCAACCTCGTGGCGGCGATGGTGCAGGGACGCGAGCCGCCGCTCGATCCGACCCCGTTCGATCCGATTCGGTTCGGCTGATCGCACCGCCCCGGTCCTTGGGCAGGGCTCATGCGTAGAATCGCGGAGCACATGCCCATCCTGGCCATCGGCATCTCCCACCGCGGCGCCCCGGTCGAGCTGCTCGAGCGCCTGGCCTTCGCCGACGAGGAACTGCCCAAGGCATACCGGCGGGCCCTCGACGACGACGCCATCGAGGAGGCCGTGATCCTGTCCACCTGCAACCGGGTGGAGATCTACGGGAGCGTCCCCGCGTATCACGCGGGGTTCCTGGCCCTCAAGCGCCTGTTGTGCGAGCCGCACGGAGTGGATCCAGCCGACTTCTCCGAGCCCCTGTACTCCCACTTCGAGGAGGACGCCCGCCGCCACCTGTTCGCCGTCGCCGCCGGGTTGGACTCGATGGTCACGGGAGAGCCCCAGATCCTCGCGCAGGTCCGGCAGGCCCATCGCCGGGCCTCGGCCGAGGGAGCGACGGGGCCGCAGATAACGCCCCTCTTCCATGCGGCGATGCGGGCGGGCCGGCGGGTCCGAGCCGAGACCGGGCTGGGCGCTGCACCCGACGCATTCGTGCGCGCCGGGACGGACCTTGCGGACGCGTACCTGGGGGGATTGGCCGGTAAGCGAGCGTTGGTGGTCGGAGCGGGGCAGATGGCCGCCCTCGCCGTGAAACAGCTCCGGCGTCGGGGGGTGGCGTCGGTCCGGGTATTGAACCGGAGCGCGGAGCGGGCCCGACTGATCGCCGAGCGCAGCGATGCGGAGCACGGAGACCTGTCGGAGCTCTCGGGGGCGACGCGCCAGGCCGACGTGGTCGTCTCCGCGACCGGCGCGACGGGGCTGCTGATCCACGGATCGACCGTCCGAGAGGCCATGGCAGGCCGGTCGAGCCCGATGTTCATACTCGACATGGCCGTGCCACGCGACGTCGAGTCCTCCGTATCCGGCGTCGCGGGCGTCCGTCTGGTGGACATCGACGGGTTGCGGGCATCGGTGGCCCAGGGTGATGCACGGCTCTCCGAGGAGGTCGACAAGGCAGAGAGCATCGTCGACCAGGAGGTGCGACGGTTCGCCGTCCGCAAGCGTGCAGAGCGCCTGGCGCCGCTCATCAAGGCCCTGCGAGAGCGGGGGGATGCCGTCCTTGCCTCCGAGCTCGGCCGGTTCCGTTCCGAGCTCTCGGAGCTCACGCCGGACGAACGCGAGGCCGTGGAGGCCATGGCCCGCCGCATCGTCTCCAAGCTCCTCCACGACCCCATCGTCCGGCTGAAGGAGCTCTCGGGCCCGGGCAACGACGCCACATACGCGAGGGTCCTGGCGGAGCTGTTCGCCGTCGAGCACCGCCTCGAGTGAAGCTCCGGATCGGGACCCGCCGCTCCCGCCTGGCCCTGGCCCAAGCGGGCGAGGTCGCCGAGCGCCTGGCCCGGGCGGGCGTCGAGTCCGAGGTCGTCCCCATGGCCACGAGCGGGGACCGGGGGGCACCGGCCGCATCGTCCTCCGCCGGGGTGAAGGGCCTGTTCGTCGCGGAGATCGTCCGCGCGCTTCAGGACGGCGAGGTGGACCTGGCGGTGCACTCGGCGAAGGACCTGCCGGCCGGGGACGATGAAGGGGTGGCGGTCGCCGCCGTGCCTCCCCGGGCCGACCCCTCCGACCTCCTCGTCACCCGGGACCCAACGCTCCGCGAGGGGGCCATCGTGGGAACCTCCAGCCTCCGCCGCCGGGCCCAGCTCCTTGGCCTTCGCCCGGAGCTTCGGCTCGTCGAGATCCGGGGGAACGTCGATCGCAGGCTCCGCAAGCTCGAGGACGGTGAGGTGGACGGCGTGGTCCTCGCCGCCGCCGGGATCGCGCGACTCGGTGCGACGCCCCCGTCATCGGAGGTCCTCCCGATCGTCCCGGCGCCGGGGCAGGGATGCCTCGCGGTGCAGGCCCGCGCGGACGATGAGGCCACCCGGGAGGCCGCTGCCTGGCTCGATGATCCCGACAGCCGGGTGGCATTCGAGGCGGAGCGTGCGGTGATGGCGCGCCTGGGCGGAGGGTGCGCCCTTCCCCTCGGCGCGCTGGCCACCGTGGCCGCAGACAGCGTTCGCCTGGTCGCGCTTGTCGCGACTCCCGACGGGTCGCGGATCGTCCGAGCGGAGTCCGAGGCAGCGACCCCGGAAGGGGCCGCCGAAGCAGCTTCCGCGGAACTGCTGGCGGGGGGGGCCGGCGACATCCTGGCCCACGTCCGACCGTGACGGCCCGTGGCCCACTCGCCGGGAAGGTCATCCTGGTCACCCGGCCGCGGGACCAGTCGGACGTACTGGTCCGCGAGCTCGAGCGACGAGGAGCGACGGCCATCGTCGCGCCCACCATCGAGGTCGCCCCGGTCCGATCGGCCGAGCTGAAGAAGGCGTTGCGAGACCTCGCGGCCGGGGCGTTCGCCTGGATCACGCTCACCAGCCGAACCACCGTGGACGTCCTCGCATCACAGCTGGAGCCCGGCGAGCTTCACGCTCGGGTGGCGGCGGTCGGCGAGGGCACCGCGGCCGCGTTCCGGCAGTGGACCGGGCGAGAGCCGGACCTCGTTCCCAGGACGTTCACCACGGCCGCCCTGGCCCACGCGTTTCCCCGAGGGCGGGGGCGCGTGCTGTGCCCCCGAGCGGACGTAGCGTCGTCGAGCTTCGAGGAGGCGGTCGCCGCCAAGGGCTGGACGCCGCTTCGAGTCGACGCCTATCGAACGAGGATGCCCGAGTGGTTGCCCATCGGAGCCCGTGAGCCTCTGGCCAGAGGGACCGTCGATGCGATCACGTTCACCAGTGCCTCGTCCGTGCAGGGATTCGCCAACGCGGCCTCCGAGGTCCGGGGGAACCCGAAGATCGTGTGCATCGGACCGGTCACCGCTCGTGAAGCCAGGGCCCACGGGCTCGAGGTGACCACCGTCGCCGAGCCCCACACGATGGAGGGGCTGATGGCGGCGCTCGAGCGTGCCTTCGGCGGAGCCTGATCTCTAGCTCGCGCTACCATCCCTCCATGCCCTTCCCACAGAGCAGACCTCGACGGATGCGACGGACCCCCGCGCTTCGCTCGCTGATCCGAGAGACCGACCTCACGCCCCGCCATCTGATCGCTCCCCTGTTCGTGAAGGAGGGCATCGCCGAACCGGCGCCCATCGCGTCGATGCCGGGACAGTCCCAACACACGCTGGAGTCCCTGCGCAAGGAGGCGAGCGAGATGGCGGCGAGAGGCGTCGTCGCGTTCATGCTGTTCGGGATCCCTGACCGGAAGGACCCCCAGGGCTCCGAGGCGTGGAATCCGGACGGCATCGCGCAACGGGCCCTCCGGGTCCTGCGCGAGGAGCTCGGCGAGGACCACGTGGTCCTTGCCGACCTCTGCCTGGACGAGTACACGGACCACGGCCACTGTGGCGTCCTGGACGACGAGGGCAACGTCGACAACGATCTGACCGTCCAGCTGTACCGGCGGATCGCGGGGGCGCAGGCCGACGCGGGAGCCGACATGGTCGCGCCGTCGGGGATGATGGACGGTCAGGTCGCGGCGATCCGCGATGCCCTCGACGAGGGCGGCCACGGGAAGACCGGCATCCTGGCCTACGCAGCGAAGTTCGCCTCGAGCTTCTACGGGCCGTTCAGGGAGGCAGCCGAGTGCGCGCCGCGGTTCGGCGACCGCACCGGTTACCAGATGGACCCGCCGAACGGCGACGAGGCCATCCGCGAGATCCGCCAGGACATCGAGGAGGGCGCCGACATCGTCATGGTGAAGCCGGCGCTTCCATACCTGGACGTGATTCGCAGGGCGAAGGAGGAGACACGCTTTCCGCTCGCCGCGTACAACGTGAGTGGGGAGTACGCCATGGTGAAGGCCGCCGCGCAGAACGGTTGGATCGACGGCCGTCGGGCGGCCCTGGAGGTCTTGACCTCGATCCGCCGGGCCGGTGCGGACCTCATCCTGACCTACCACGCCAAGGAGGCCGCGGATTGGCTCACCGCCGGATGACGAGACCTGCCGAGAGGCCGCGCGGAAACGTTCGGCTCCCCGGCGAGACAATGGGTGAGATGAGGGGAGGAGGTTCAATGGCATTCGAGACCGCGACATTCGGCGCCGGCTGCTTCTGGGGCGTTGAGTGGGTGTTCCGTCAGGTCCCCGGCGTCATCGACGTAGTCTCCGGCTACAGCGGCGGGATCGTGGAGAACCCCACCTACGAGCAGGTCTGCACCGACACGACCGGCCACGCCGAGGTCGTGCAGGTCACGTTCGATCCGGAGCAGGTGAGCTACGAGCAGCTGCTCGAGGTGTTCTGGGCCATGCACGATCCCACCCAGGTGAACCGGCAGGGTCCGGACTTCGGCTACCAGTACAGGAGCATCGTCCTGACCCACACACCGGAGCAGCGGGCCACGGCCGAGGCGTCCAGGGCCCGGGCCCAGGAGCGATTCGACCGGCCGATCGCCACCGAGATCTCCGACTTCGTGGCGTTCTATCCGGCCGAGGGCTACCACCAGCGATACTACGAGCGGACCGGTCACGAGCCCTACTGCCACGTGCTCCCAATCGGCATCCTGCGGGAGCTGGGACTCGTTCCGGCGCGCGGCGCTTGACCTGGCGGTCTCCGACCTCGAAGTCGGTCGGAGAGTGACGGGTCCTCTCTAGAATTGCGGGGATGACCAGGTCGGAGGAGCTGTTCGACCGTGCCCGGCGTTCCATCCCCGGTGGCGTCGATTCCCCGGTTCGGGCGTTCGGGGCGGTGGGCGGGACACCACCGTTCATCGCGAGCGGGAACGGCGCGTACGTCACCGACGTTGACGGCATCCGCTACGTCGACTGGGTCCAGTCATGGGGAGCGAACCTGTTCGGGCACGCCTGCCCCGAGATCGTCGAGGCGGCCATCTCGGCGGCTCGCCGGGGGACCTCGTTCGGGGCCCCGACCGAGGGCGAGATCCGATTGTCCGAGATGATCGTGGACGCGCTCCCCTCGGTCGAGATGGTCCGGCTGGTCTCGAGCGGGACCGAGGCCGCGATGAGCGCGGTCCGCCTGGCTCGAGGGTTCACCGGTCGGGACCCGATCCTGAAGTTCGAGGGCTGCTACCACGGGCATTCCGATGCGCTCCTGGCCAGAGGGGCCGGGTCCGGCGTCGCGACGTTCCGGCTGCCGGAGACCCCCGGCGTGACGGAGGGCGCGGCCGGGGACACGCTCACGGTGCCGTTCAACGACCTCGCCGCCGTCCGGGCGGCGTTCGCCGAACGCGGCGGCAAGGTGGCCGCCGTGATCGTGGAGCCGGTCGCGGCCAACATGGGCGTCGTGGCGCCCGAGCCGGGATTCCTGGAGGGCCTCCGGGAGCTCTGCACCGCGCATGGGTCCCTCCTGGTCTTCGACGAGGTCATCACGGGGTTCCGCGTGGGGTACCGAGGGGCACAGGGCCACTTCTCGATCACCCCCGACCTCACCGTCCTGGGCAAGGTCATGGGCGGGGGGTTCCCGTGCGCAGCGTTCGGCGGTCGCCGCGACGTGATGGAGCGTCTGTCCCCCGTCGGACCGGTGTACCAGGCCGGGACGCTGAGCGGAAACCCCGTGGCGGTGGCCGCAGGGATCGCGGCGCTCGACCTGGCCCGGGAGCGGAATCCCTACCCGGAGCTGGTCAAGACCGCGGATGAGCTCGCCGCGGGCCTCCAGGAATGCTTCGACCGCGCCGGCCTGGAGGCCACGGTGAATCGGATCGAGACGATGCTCAGCGTGTTCTTCACCGGGCGTCCGGTGCGCGCTTTCGACCAGGCGAGGGCCGCGGACCACGAACGGTTCGCCCGGTTCTTCCACCACGTGCTGGGCCGCGGCGTGTACCTGCCCCCGTCCGGATTCGAGATGTGGACCCTGTCGACCACCCACGGCCCCCAGGAGATCGAGCGAACCCTCGATGCCGCGTCGTCTTTCCGAGGCTGAGCTTCCGAGGCTGAGCTTCCAGGGCTGAGCTTCCAGGGCTGAGCGTTCAGTCCGACGCGGCGTGCGACTCCTGGAGCGCCCGGTCAGCCTTCGCGGCGAACACGAAGTCGGCCTCGTTCAGGCCGTCGATCTTGTGGGTCCAGATCGTCACCTTGACCCTGCCCCAGGCCAGCGAGATATCGGGGTGGTGGCCAACGTCCTCCGCAAGCTCACCTACCAGGTTCGTGAAATCGAGGGCTTCCCGGAAGTCCTTGAACCGGTATTCCTTTTCCAGGTGATGGTCCTCCACCACCTGCCACCCCCCTCCCAGGTCTGCCAGGAACGACATGGCCTCCTCGTGTCCGAGCGGCGGAACACCACCCCGGCACGGCACGCACTCCATCGACGCGAGGTCTCTCATGGCTCTGATGCTCCGGGTGGCGGCCGATCCCGTCAAGCGGCGGTCGCCAGCCGTCGTTCGACGATCCGTTCCGCGGCCGCCTCGGTGGAGAGGTTTTCGGCCGCGGCCGCCTCGAACACCTCGGTCAGGGCCTCGCCGATCCCGAGCAGCCGCTCGTCGCGCTGGGCCTCGTCCTCCCCGAATAGCTCGAGCGAGGCCAGATGGATGATGCCGCCGGCGTTGATCACGTAGTCCGGCGCGTACAGGATGCGCAGCGGCCCGAACAGCTCCGCGTCCTCGGGACGGGCCAGCTGGTTGTTGGCAGCCCCGGCCACGATGCGGCATCGAAGCTCGGGGATCGTCTCCGAGGACAGGGTCCCGCCGGTAGCGTTTGGCGAGAACACGTCGCAGGCCGTCCGAAACGCGTCCTCGGGGGCCACGATCTCGGCCCCAAGGGCCTCCGCCACCTCAACGGCCCGGGCCCGATCGACGTCGGTGACCAACAACCGAGCCCCGGCCTGCCCAAGCTGCCCGGCCAGGCTGCGGCCGACCGAGCCCACCCCCTGGACGAGCACCGTTCGGCCCCCAAGATCGGGCGAGCCGAATGCGTGGGCGACGCTCGCGCGGATTCCGTGGAACACGCCGGTCGCCGTGGCGGGCGCCGAGCTGCCCGATCCCCCGCGGGCCACGCTCCGGCCGAACACGTGTGAGCACCGTTCTCCGACGACGTCCATGTCGCGTTCGGAGGTGTTCATGTCGCAGGCCGTGACGTACGTCCCGCCGAGCGAGCGAACGAGATCGCCGTACCGAAGGAAGAGCTCGCGACGCCGATCCCCCTGGAGGATCTCCGGTACCGCGAGGACGGCCTTGCCGCCGCCCAGCGGAAGCCCGGCAACCGCGTTCTTGGCGGTCATGGCGCCCGAGAGCCGAAGGCCGTCACGGAGTGCGTCGCTGGGCTCGGCGTAAGACTTCATCCGGGTCCCACCGCAGGCAGGTCCCAGCCGGGTGGAGTGGACGCAGACGAACATCCATGTGGCGAGGTCACGGTCGAAGCGGACGGCCACCTCCTCGCCGTCCCATCGCTCGAGCAGCTCGAACACGGGGAGCTACTGAGATGTGGTGGTGATATGGCCGGCGCGGCCGCCTTGTTTCTTGGCCCGCTTGGCGGCCCGCTTCTCCTTGATGTTCTTCTGCGGCTGCCGCTTCTGGCTCTTCTCGCGGCCCTTGTCCTTGGCGTGCACGGTCTTCCCTTCGAACGGCGACGCTCCAATTATGCGCTACGTGAGGTCGGTGAGGGCGTCCCGGACGTCCTTTCGGATGCCGGTGACGAACGGGACCTCCTCCTTCGTGTATCGGCGTGCCGGCGACTCGCGGAGCGCCCGGATGCACTCCACCATGCGCCCCAGGTCGTCGGCCTCGAAGGCCAGGATCCACTCCCAGTCGTTGATGCCGAACGCGCTGGTGGTGTTGGCCAGGACGTCGGGGAACCGACGGCCCCGCTCGCCGTGCTCCCGGAGCAGGGCCTCGCGCTCCCCTGGCGGGAGCAGGTACCACTCCGAGGTTCGGACGAATGGGTAGACGTTCAGGAACCGCTTCGGCGGCTCCCCCCGGGCGAAGGCCGGGGAGTGGTCCGAGGTGAACTCGGCCGGCTTTACCACGCCCATGAACATCCAGACGGGGTCGAGCAGCCGGCCCGCGACCGTGCGGCGGAACTGCACCTGGGCGCCCTGCATCTCGTCGGGGCTCGGCCCGATCAACCACAGCATGAGGTCCGAGTCGGCCCGAAAGCCGACCGTCGAATACACGCCTCGGACCGCGATCCGGCCCTCCCACTCCTTGAACAGGTTCTCGATCTCCTGAGCAGCATCGTCGGCGTCCAGGTCCCGAAACGCTGCCTGGGCTTTGAACACCGGATACAGGGCGTACAACGATTCGGTCATCTCACGTGCTCCCCTTCGATCGATCGCAGCCGGCCGGCCAGGTGCGCCCGCACCGCCTCCGCGGCCTCGTTCCCGCCCCGGACGCAGTCGGCGATCCCGGGTCCACGGTACGCCGGTCCCACCAGGAACGTCCCAGGGGGAAGGGCCTGTTCGATGCCGGCCAACCGATCTAGGTGTCCCATGTCGTACTGCGGCATCGATCGGGGCCACCGGACCAGGCGCCAGGCCGCCGGCTCGGCCGGGAGCGGCAGGATCGCCGCCAGCTGGCGGGCAACACCTTCCGCGATCGCGTCGTCGGGTTGGTCCAGGATGTCCTCGGCCCCCGAACCGCCCAGGAAGCAGCGAATGACGGCCCGGTCCCCGAAGACGCGGTCAGGCCATTTCCGGGAGACCAGCGTGCACGCCGTCATGGCCAGCTTCCCCCTGGGGACGACGAATCCCGAGCTCTCCGGCAACCGGTCACCCGTCCCTTCGGTGTAGACGAGGTGGACGACCGCCGTGGAGACGTGCGGGATCGACCGAAGCTCCGTCGCCGCCTCGGGCGCGAGGTCCTCGAGCAGGTCGGCCGTGGCGAACGCCGGCGCGGCGAACACCACCGAATCCGCGACGAATTCCGTTTCCCCTGCGTGAACAACGTAACCGGGCCCCTCGCGTCCGACCGCATCCACCGTCATGTCGCACCGTATCCGGTCGCCCAGGAAGGCCAGCAGGGCGTCGGTCAGCCGCCGCAACCCCCCCCGCGGCCGAAGGAACATCGGTGGCGGCGCACCGTCTCCGGTGGCCGCCCGGGCCGCGGCCCGGGCGCCACGGATCAGGCTGCCGTGCCGGCGCTCCCACTCGACCAGCTCCGGGAACGTCGCGAGCGCACTGAGGCGGTCGACGTCGCCCGCGAACAACCCGCCGAGCAGTGGCGCCACGAGGGTGTCGGTTGCTTCGTCGCCGATCCGGCGACGAAGCAACGCGCCGAGGGGTTCGTCCCACTCCTCGGTGCGAGGCTTCCTCACCAGGTCACCCAGCACGTCGATGCGTCCTCGTCGGGACATCGCGTCCCAGCCCCACAGCTCCC
>JBIOXZ010000168.1:0-6940 GCA_044869895.1 Actinomycetota bacterium
GGAGCGGATCGGTCAGCTATAACGGGCGCCTCGTGCCATATCCGTGGCCGTTCCCGTTGCCGTTTCCATTGCCGTTTCCGTTGCCGTTGTCCGCCGGCGAGGTGATAGGACTCGGGCTCGGTGTTGGCGATGGCGGTGGCGGTGGCGGTGTGGTCGCGTACCCGACCGAGGGCGATGTGAAGTACTCGACCGGCATGTCCTGCGTGGCCAAGAGCATGAAGTCATGCCAGATGGGTGCGGCGAGCACCCCTCCGTACCCCGTCCCGTACCCCGGGACATACGGCATGGGGATCTCGGCCCGGGCGTAGCCGACCCACACCCCCGTCGCGAGCCGCGGCACGTAGCCCAGGAACCAGGCGTCCTGGTAGTCCTGGCCCGTCCCGGTCTTGCCGGCCACGGGCCGCCCGATGTTGGCCGCGGTCCCCGTACCGAACTCGACCACCCCTTCCAGCATGTGGGTCTCTTGCTGGGCCACCCAGGCCGGGATGGCCCGCGAGCACTCCGGCTTCTGCCGGTAGACGGTCTTCCCTGTGCTCGAGACGACATGGGCGATGGCGTAGGGCTGACAGTGCACGCCGTCGTTCGCCAGCGTGGCGAAGCCCGCCGTCATGTCAAGCGGCGAGACGGGCGAGGTGCCCAGCGTGAGCGGGCAGACCGGGGCGAGGTCGGTGGTGATCCCCATCTTGTGGGCCACCTCCACCACCCGTTCCGGCCCGATCTGGTCGATCACCTGCGCGAACACCACGTTCACCGAGTCGGCCGTGGCCAGCCATAGGGGGTAGCTGCCGCCCCCCACGGGCTCGGCGTTGTGCAGGGTCCAGGTCTCTCCCCCGCCGCAGTCCGGGATGGTCCTGGGGGAATATCCGCTGTATACGGCGTTCGGTGAGATCCCGGCCTCCAGGGCGGCGGCCAGGGTGAAGACCTTGAATGCGCTGCCCGCGGTCCGCCCCCCGCCGGGATCGACGGCCAGGTTGTACTGGTTCGGCCCGTACGGGGCGTTTCCTACGGCCATCGCCCTGATGGCCCCAGTCTGTGGAACGATGCTGACCAGGGCGGACTGGGGCAGCCCCGGCCCGGTCATGCGGTTCAGGAGGGTCTGCTCGGCCTGTCGCTCCATGGACGGCTCGAGCGTCGTGTGGATCTTCAGGCCCCCCTGGTACAGAGCCCTGATCCGAGCCTTCACGGTGGCACCGAAGGCCGGGTTGGACAGGAAGCTGTCCACGACGTACTGGGTCCAGTACGAGTTCGGAGCGGCCTGGGCCACGTTCCGATCGGCTGCGGAGAGGGCGATCGGCGCCGACGACGCGTGGGCGTAGCGGGCACTGGTGATCCAGCCGAGCTCGAGCATCCGGGCCAGGACCGTATTGCGTCGATGGACCGCGTGCTTGGGCCTGGTCAGCGGGTCGTAGTAGGACGGCGAGCGGATCATGCCGGCCAGGAGAGCGGATTGGGCCACCGTGAGCTCCGAGGCCCGCCGCGCGAAGTAGTACTCGGCGGCCGCGGCCATCCCGTAGGCCCCGTGGCCGAAGTACACCTCGCTCAGGTACATCCCCAGGATGTGCTCCTTGGAGTAGGTGTTCTCCAGGCGGATGGCGTCGGCGGCCTCCCGGATCTTGCGAGCAAGCGTGGGAGCGTCACCGGTGACCGTCGCCTTGACCAGCTGCTGGGAGATGGTCGAGCCGCCCTCCACGATCCCCCCCGCGATCATGTTGGTGACGGCCGCACGAACGATGGCCGAGAAGTCCAGCGGCCCGTGCTGGAAGAACCGGTCGTCCTCGATGGCCAGGACGGCGTCGATGGTGCTGTCGCGGTACCGGTTGATCGGCACGACCACCCGGTTCTCGCCGAAATACACATGCTGGAGGACCGAGCCGTCCCTGGCCAGGATGGTCGATCGCTGCGGGAGCGGCGGAAGCTTCAGCGGATCGCCGGCCTGGGCCAGGTAGTGACTGTCGACCATGGCGAGGGAGGTCTTCAGGGCCATCACCATCGGCAGGAAGGCCAGGGCGAACACGAAGATCCCCACGATCAGGACGACCCCGAACCGACTCTCCCCGTCGAGCGCCTCGTAGTGCCCCATCGCTCGTTCGGCAAGCGCGTCCAGGCGGGAGGGTTCGAGCGGCGCGTCCAGGCGCGCGCGCCATCCCGCGGGCAGGCGCGGGAGGGACCGCCCGGCCGCCGCATGCAGCAGCCGAACCGGAAACAGTCCCCGGTGGGGCCGGTCGCGTGGTATCGGTTGGGCCATGGGGTGGTTCTGTCTAACCCATCATGCCCTTTTTGCGCAGCAAACGTTCGACCGGATCTCGGCCCGCATGGGTCCGTCGCGGCTTCTAAATATGACGGGGGCGGCCGCTTCGCGACCGCCCCGTCGGCGTACTGGAAACGATGTAGACCTACCCGCCCACGGCGGTCAGGGCGTTCACCTGCCCATTCCCGTTGAACGAGTTGTAGTCGACATCACCCGTGCACACCTGCGGTGCTCCGTTGTTGACCGATGGGAAGGCCGCGTACCTCGTCATCTGCTCTGCCGTCGGGCAGGCCAGTGGGTCCGCCGTCTCCTCCAGCATCGACATCGCGGCGCCAGTCGATATCCCAGGGAACTGGCTCATGATCAGGGCCACCACGCCGGTCGCGTGCGGTGAGGCCATCGACGTCCCCTGCTGGTAGCAGTACGTCGCTCCGGACGCATCGACGACCCTGCGCGCGGCAAGGCACGTCGTGTTGAGAAGCGCAGCCGGCCAGGTCGAGAGCACCCTGCCGTTCGGCACGTCCGCGGAAGGGGTGAAGAAGAGCGAGTCGCCACCGGGGGCGATGACGTCCGTCACGCCGTAGCCGTAGTTGGAGTAGAAGGACTTCACCACCTGGTTGCCGTTGGCGTTCACGCCCACCACCCCGGGGACCTCCACCGGAATAACGGCGCATGCGTTGGAGATTTCTCTCGTAACCGCGGTCCCCTCGGGGAAGTCAGGGCTGGTCACGTCCTGCGTGGGATTGGCCAGGTCGTCGGAGAAGTTGCCCGACGCCGCCACGACAACGACCCCGTTCTGCTGTGCGAACTTGATGGCCCGGGTCTCGGCCTGCCAGATGGCCCGCTGCTCGGGGTCGTTCTTGCAGTTGAACAGCCAAGGGTCGGCGAAGTAGCTGTTGTTGGTGACGTCGACCCCGTGCGTGCCCGCCCACATGAACGAGCACACGACCATCTCGGGGAAGAAGAATCCGTCGTCGTTGCTGGACTTGATGCCAGCGATCTTCACGTTCGGGGCCACGCCCACGATCCCGATCCCGTTCGCCGCGGCTGCGATGGTCCCGGCGGTTTGCGTGCCGTGTCCGTTCGCGTCGTTACCGGCTGCGAGCGGCTGGGCAACGCCGCTTTCGCAGTCGGCGCTGTTGGCTGCGTCGTAGTTGGGAGCGATGTCGGGGTGGGTGAAGTCCAGCCCCGTATCGATGTCTCCGACCAGCACCGTCTGGCTGCCCGGGTTGATGGCCTGAGCCTCCGGCGCGTGGATCTGCGTCATGTCCCACTGCCGGTTCGACAGGCTGTCTCCCCACGCCGTCGTTTCGACCTCGTCGGCCGTCGCGCCGGATCCTTGCTCGGTCTGGTCGGGGAGTTGCACGCCGAAGCGGTCCGTCGCGGATACGCCCTGGATCCGCAGATCCTTCTTCAGCGTCGCGGCGAACCCGTCGTTCGACGACCTGGCGATCGCGACGCCGATCTGCGAGTAGCTGGCTACGAGCGTGCCGCCAGCGCTCTGGATGCGCGCGGCGGCGTCGTTCGCCACCGCGTGCTGCTTGTATAGGACGATGCTACGTCCTGGTAGTTCCGGCGCCGGCGGTCGGAGCCAGCGCGACCACTCCGAGTGCCGACGCCAGCGCGAGCGCCAGGGCGGCACCCAAGTACCTGCGTTTCATGGATCCCCCTCTCTGGGCGGTCCGCGGGGTTGTGGACCGCTGCCTCGTGCCCGAACCTACCGGGGAACCGCAAGAACGCGCAAACTCCAATGCCGTGTGGGGGCGGCTTCACGAGCTTCCGAGGATTTGTCAGACCCCCGTTCTAGGCTTCTCCCGATATGGGAAGGGTGATCGACCTCGAGGGCTGGCGGCGCAAGCGGCCTCGGATCGACGAGGGCGCGGGCCTGGACCAGGGGCGACATCGCCTTTGGAGGCGCCGAGCTCCTCTCGCCCGTCTCGAGCGAGCCATCGGCCGCCTGGATCCCCTGGTGAACGGTGGGACCGGCCGTATCGGGCCCCGGGTGGAGACCGAGCTCCTGGCCATCACCGGCGCCGTGACCGCCGGCCGGGTCGAGGACGCGGCCAGCCGTGCGGAGCGCCTGGCCGAGCGCCTGGAACACCCTTCGTCCCGGGCCGCCCGCTAGGCACGCGCCGGCTATCCAGCAGGCAGGAGGCCACGTCCGACCCCGCTTGCCAGGAACCCAGGCCGGCCTGCCCCGGTCGATAAGGTTGATTGACCGGCCGGACCGAGAGGGCAGACGTGCAGGACCCGGACCCTCGCATACTCGTGCGCGCCCGTGAGGGCGACCTCGGCGCGTTCGAGGAGCTAGTGCGCCAATACCAGGCCGACGTGTGGCGCTTCGCCTTCCACTTCACCCGAGACCGTGCGATGGCCGAGGACGTGACCCAGGAGGCGTTCCTGCGGGCCTTCCGGTTCCTGCGGACCTTCCGGGGCGACTCGAAGTTCACCAGCTGGCTCTTCAGGATCGCGCGGAACTGCGCCATGGACGCGCTCCGATCCCGCAAGAGCACGGTGGCCAAGGAGCCTCCCCCGCCCGTGGGCCCGCCGGATCCCGAGGCCCGGCTTGAGCTCGCCGCGGCCCTCTCCGCGGTGAGCGACGAGCATCGCCAGCCCTTCCTGCTGATCGAAGTGTTCGGCATGTCGTACCAGGAGGCCGCGGACGTGCTGCACCTCCGGGTGGGCACGGTGAAGAGTCGGATGCACCGGGCCAGGCAGGCCATGATGAACGCGCTGGCCGTGGAGGAGGACGCCGGTGGACTGTGAGCGGGCCCGCCGGGCCATCTCCGAACGGATGGACGGCGAGCGGTTGTCGACTCGACTAACCGCCGCGGTGGAACACCACGTGGCCGGCTGCTCCGCGTGCGCCGCCTTCGAAGCCGGCGCGTGGAAGCTCCGGGAGGCCGCCCGGTTCGAGGTGGCCCCAGCGGTCCCCGACCTCGTCGCTTCGATCATGGCCTCGATCGAGCGGGAGCGACAGGAGCGGGCGCCGGCGCCGCTCCGGCTCGTGCCTGGAGGCCGCCGACGCCCGGTCCTCCCCGGCCGGATCCGGCTGGCCCCCGTGGCCGCAGCTTTGGCGGTCGGCCTGGTGGCGGGGAGCTTGGCGGTCGGTGGACCGTGGCAGCGTCCCGAGGGCCTGAGCGTGGACGCCGCAGAGGTCACGCGTGGCGTGGCCGCCGCGGCGACCACCCTCTCCGAGTACCAGGCCCGGTTCGCCGTCACCGAGTACCACTTCTCCCCCGACGTACCGGTCCGCGAGTTCTCCATGAACGTCTGGTTCCAGGCGCCCGAGAAGTTTCGCCTCGACGTCGTCGACCACACCCAGTACCCAAGCACGGACATAACGCACACCGACCTCGAACTGATCGTGGACGGTTCGAGCTGGTACTCGGTCGGGCCGTCGGCGTGTCCGATCGAGGTGTGCCCGCCGAGTGAAACGGTCGTCGAGAACCGCGTGCCGTTCTCCTCGACCACGCCCGCCCCCACGGACCTCGTCCTTCCGGTCACCAGCCTGGCCGACGCCAACCAGCTCAGGGTGGTTGGCCGAGGGAGCCTGCTCGGCCGCCCGGCCATCGAGGTGCGTCTGCCGTTCGACGCCGCGGAACCATTGTTCCCGTTCCTGTCACTCGGTGGCTCGTGGCGGCCGTTCTTCCACTCCGACCAGGTGGACCTGTGGCTCGACGCCAGGAGCTGGCTCCCGCTCAGCTACGCGGTGTATCCGGCGCAGGGGCGGGAGCGCGACGAGTGGGCCCTTCGGTTCGGCCTTCCCTCCGAGTCCCCGCGCCAGCCGATCTTCCAGGTGGTGGCGCTGTCGGTCGATCGAGAGCCTCCGCCCGCCGGGACCTTCCACATCCCCCAGACCAAGGGGGGCACGGACCAGGGGGCAAAGCCCGTGTCGATGTCCCGGGCCTCCAAGGAGACGGGCTTCCAGCCGGTGCAGCCAGAGGACGTCGAGGGTCTCAGCCTGTACCAGGTGGTCCTGCCCCCCACTTCGACTTCGAAGGGCGAGCCAGGGCAGACGCTCATCACCTACTCGAAGGGCCTGGCCTGGCTGAAGCTCGGCGAGACCCGAGGCTGGGCGTCGAACACCCCGTACGGGCCGGTGGGCCTCCAGGCCCGGGAGGTCAGACTGGCGAACGGAGGCGTCGCGTATTATGAGCCGGCGACTGCGGATCAGGGACGGAGTCTTTCCATCCACGCCGCCGGCACGGACCTGTACGTCGAGACGAACCTGTCGCGCGACAAGCTCCTGGACGTTGCGGGGTCGCTGCCGGTGACCGGGATCCCCATCCCGGACACCTGGGCGGTGCGCAGGTCTCCCCAGGGCGTGACCGAACGCGTGACGTTGCCGCAGGCGGCAGCCGAGATGCCGTTCACGATCATGCTTCCGGGCTCGGGGGCCCTTCCCGCGGGGTACGAGGTGGCCAGTGCCGAGATCGTTCGCTTGCACCAGGACACGGCGGTCAACGTCTACTTCCAGCAGCAGGACACCGATCCGGGAACCGGGCCGATCCGACTGCACGAGGAGGTGGCGAGGAAGCTCCCGCCCGCGTCGTCGGCCGCGCAGTCGGAAGTCGAGGTCCGCGGCGTGATCGGCAGATGGACGCCCGACCGAAACCAACTCGAGTGGGTGGAGCAGGGAGTGTATGTTTCGCTCGACGCCGGCGGCCTGCCCCTCGCCGACCTGCTGGC
>JBIOXZ010000169.1:0-41677 GCA_044869895.1 Actinomycetota bacterium
CTGTTGTACAAGTTCGGCGCCGCGGTCGACGAGGGCATCGACGGGCCCGAGCTGACGAAGCTCTCCGCGATGACGAAGCTCTATTGCACGGACGTGGCGATGGAGGTGACGACCGACGCCGTCCAGATCCTCGGCGGCTACGGCTACATCCAGGAGTACCCCGTCGAGCGGATGATGCGGGACGCGAAGATCACGCAGATCTACGAGGGGACGAACCAGATCCAGCGCGTCGTGATCGCCCGCCACATCCTCAAGTCGCTGGAGGCCTGAGGGCCTCGGGCAAATCGTTCCGCGCCGTCCCGATGGACGGGGCCGCGCGCCGACTTCCGCGGCGCGCGGCCCCGAAGAGCCAGGGGCCGCTCGTGAGGCCTGCGGCGCGGGGGGCCCGCCGCCGGCTACCTCGCTCGCGGCCCCCGGGTCATCTGCCCGGCCGGTCCCCTACGCGGGCTCTAGAGCCTGACCCGCTCATCCTCAGCCGGCAGCTGCTCGGCGGCGCGCTTCAGGTCATCGCCCGCACGGGCCACGGCCTCCCAAACGGCGACGATACGGGCGGTCATCTCATCGCCGGTGTCGATCCCTGTGATGTCGCTCATCTCACCTCACCTCTCGGTCTGACCTGGCGCCGACGCGACCATGTCGAGTTGTTCTGTATGTCCTTGGCGGCCCGGGCGATCGAGCGGTTCCGGTCGGCGTTGGCAGAGGTGGATCATTTCCTCGATGCCCACGAAGTCGAACGAACGGGTCGCCCACCGCGCCGTTGGCGTACGACCGGCAATGGATCTCAGCACGATTTCCCCCGCGGTTGCTTGCACCGTCAGTATCGGCCCACCTACGGGTCCTGGAGCATCCGCCCTATGGCTAGAGACTCCGGAAAGACCGGGCCGGGGGGCTACGACCTTCGACCACTGGGATGTGGTGGCCGGGTGACCATGACGCGCCACCGGCCACGAGTGCTCCTCAAGGCTGTCGGAGGAGGTCGGTAAGCTTCGCCCATGCTGTCGCTTCGAGCGGATCCGTGGATCCCCGATTTCGGCATGGGGTTCCAGGCCCGGCTGGACGAGACGCCGGCACGGGCCGATCCCTTCGTCGAGACCGATGACTGGCGCATCCCCATCGTCTCCCAGAGGGTCGAGCCGGGCACGGTGTGGTTCGTGGACGGCGTCCGGCGGGTGGAGCTTCGGCTGATCGCCGGGGACGAGTACGGCGGACACGCCCCGGGCCTGTTCGGGTCGTTCGCCGTGGGTGCCGTTCGATGCGATGCCAGCGCGACATTCGCCGAGCATTCGCTGGGGCGCTCGGTTGTGGTGGGAGGCGGGCTCCGCCCGGAACCCGTCGAGGTTCGGGTTGGCGGGGCGGTCCTCGAGTACCAGCCCGCCACGGAGCCGGGTGGCGACCCGGACGCTCCGCTGTTCGGCCTGCAGAAGGCGATGATGGCGCAGGAGGCTGCGCTCGCCTCGCGCATCGCTGCGGGTAAGGAGGAACTGGTGCTCACCGACGGACGCCTCGGGTTCCTCGACGCGACGCGGAGCCCAGTGGTCGGGGTGGTGAAGCGGTTCGTTCGCGCGTACCTCGACCCCGATCAGGATGCGCTCCTTCCCCGGCTCTCGCCCGCAGAGCGCACGCCGCTGTTCGGGCTGGTGTACGAGGGCCAGCCGCTCGAGCGGTACGCGTGGTACACCCGACTGGTGCGTAGCCGACCCGAATGGCACGACCACGCCGGCCTGGTGCGTTGTGAGGTTCGGGTCGCCATGGGCCTTGACGGAGCGAGGAGCCTGGCCGACCGGGTGAGCGCCCTGCTTCCGGGGTTCGCCGGCCGACCCTTCGATCCCCGGTTCCCCCAGAACCTGGCCCCGATCGCGGGGCTCGAGCGCTTCCTCCAGCATCGGTTGGGCCACCGAGGGCTGATCCGCCGGGCCCTGATCGCCCGTCTTGCGGAGGAGGCGACCTGAGCGTGGTGGAGAGCGAGCCGGTTGGCAGGGTCCTGGGCACCGAGGACGCCACCCCGCTCATCTTCTGGGTGGGCGTCGCCGCCGATTCCTACCTCCAGCTCGACGACGCCGTCGTGGTCGACACGGACGTCCCGGGGCGGGGTCCGCTTCGGATCGCCGGCATCGTCCAGGATGTCCGGGCCCGGCACGAGGGAGCGCAGTTCGACACCGACGTGTTCCTCGTGGAGCGCGGTGTGCTGCCGGTCGACACGGCGGTCGCCGCCCAGGTCGTGGCCACCCGGTTCGAGCCCGAGGTGTTCGTCCCGCCCATGCCCGGCCTGCCCGCATCCCGGGCCCGGGGCAAGGACCGGGACGAGGCCCTGTACTTCGACCAGATGGAGCGGCGGGTTCCGGCCGGCCTGACCAGGGACGGCGAGCCGATGTTCCTCGACCTCGATTTCCTCGACGGCACCCGCGGCGCCCACGTGAATATCTCGGGCGTCTCCGGCGTCGCGACCAAGACGACCTACGCGTTGTTCCTCCTGTACGCGCTGTTCCACTCGGACGTGCTCGGGCGGTACTCGACCAACACCAAGGCCATCGTGTTTAACGTGAAGGGCGAGGACCTCATGTGGCTCGACACTCCCAACACCAAGCTGCAGCAGACCGACCGCGATGACTACGGTCGACTCGGCCTCCCGGTGGGAGCGTTCGAGAGCGTGGGGGTATGGGCGCCGGTGCGGCCGGACGCGGGCGGTCAAGCGGTACCACAGATCGAGGGGCGCTCGCGGGGCGTGACGGCGTACTACTGGACGGTGCGGGAGTTCGTCCGGGAGAAGTTCCTCCGGTTCCTGTTCGCCGAAGCCGAGGACGAGCGGTCGCAGATCGGCGACCTCGTTGCTCGGGTCGAATCGCATCTCGATCGGGAGTGCGCGGACGACCCGGAGAGCAATGCATCCGTGTCGTTCGGGGGGTTCCCCGTGGAGGACTTCGACGCCCTGTGCGAGGTGATCCGGGAGCAGGTGGAGGACGAGCACTCGCCGTGGCGAGGGCGACTGTCCGACGCGACGGTGGCGGCCTTCGTCCGTCGTCTTGACGCGGCGCGCTTCCGGATGGCGCATCTCGTGTGGGGACGGGCCGCAGAGCGCCCGGAGCGCCACCGGATCGACTGGGAGGCGAATCAGGTCACGGTAATCGACATCCACAACCTTCACGACCGGGCCAAACGGTTCGTCACAGGCGTGGTGATCAAGCGTCTGTTCGAGCACAAGGAGCGGATGGGGC
This sequence comes from Actinomycetota bacterium, assembly GCA_044869895.1. Classification (GTDB taxonomy): domain Bacteria; phylum Actinomycetota; class UBA4738; order UBA4738; family HRBIN12; genus AC-69. The sequence continues at coordinate 3,213 of JBIOXZ010000169.1, forward strand.
GGCGCGAGCCGCTCGCGTTCCTGGTCCTGGACGAGCTCAACCGCTACGCGCCGCGAGAGGGGTGGAGCCCCATCAAGGAGGTCCTACTCGACGTCGCGGAGCGCGGCCGCTCGCTGGGAATGATCCTGGTCGGCGCGGAGCAGACGGCGAGTGAGGTCGAGCGGCGGATCATCGCCAACAGCGCGTTCCGAGTGGTGGGGCGGCTGGACACGGCGGAGGCGGCCCGGGGCGAGTACGGATTCCTCCCCGCCGTCACCCGGTCGCGGGCCTCCATCCTCAAGCCGGGGTCGATGATCCTCCAGCAACCGCACATCCCCATCCCACTCCAGATCCGCTTCCCCTTCCCGTCGTGGGCCACCCGGGCCGACGAGGCGGCGCCCTCGGGCGGGGACCCGTTCCGGCCGTTCCGGGGGGAATGAGCGCTCTGAGGTTCCTGCACACGGCGGACTGGCACGTCGGCAAGGCCATCCGAGGAAGGCCGCGGTACGAGGAGTTCGCGGCGGCGCTCGACGAGGTCGTGGGGATCGCCCGCGATGAGGCCGTCGACGCGGTGCTCGTGGCAGGGGACCTCTACGAGCACCGGGCTGCGCCACCCGAAGCCGATGCCGTGGTGTTCGAAGCCCTCCTTCGTTTGCATGAGGCAGGGATCCGTATGGTGGCCATCCCCGGCAACCATGACTCCGCCCTCCGGCTGGAGGCCTTGAGCAAGCTGCTGCGACCGATCGACGTCCATCTGGTGCCGCGCGTGGCTCCACCCGACGGCGGCGGGATCGTCGAGCTGCCATCGCGGGACGGGGCCGTCTCGGCCCTGGTCGCCTGTGTCCCGTTCGTCCCCGAGCGGCGATTCGGCGACGCCGCGGCGCTTTTCGAGGCCGGAGAGCGTTGGTTCCTGTCCTACGCGGAGGGGATGGGGGAGTTGCTGGTGGCCATGGCGGGTGGCTTCCGTCCGGATCGCGTCAACGTGCTCATCGCCCATCTGTTCACCGACGGCGCGATGCTTGGCGGCGGCGAACGCGAGGTCAGCATCGGGCTTCAGTACGCCATCTCACCGTCGAGGCTGCCCGGGGACGCGGCGTACATCGCACTCGGCCATGTGCACCGGCCTCAACCGGTCAAGGGGTCGGCAGCTCCGGCCCGGTATGCTGGCTCGCTGATCCAGCTCGACTTCGGCGAGGTGGACCAGCGGAAGTCGGTGGCGATCGTGGAGGCTTCTCCGGGGAAGCCGGCCCGGGTCCGGGAGGTCCCGCTCACTGCGGGCCGGCGCCTGGTCGACGTTCGAGGGACCTTCGACGAGATCGTTGCCCGAGCCGCCGACCTCGCTGATGCGTACCTCCGGGTGTTCGTGAGAACCGAGGGTCCGGTCCCGGGGTTGGCCGACAGGATTCGAGAGGCCGTTCCGAACGCCCTCGACGTTCACCTTGACTACGAGCGGCCCGAAGCCACCTCCCCAGCCGAGCCGGTCTCCTCGCTCCGGCCACGCGACCAGTTCGAGGCATATTTCCGCGCCCAGCACGGCGCGGAGCCATCCGCGGAGGTCCTCGAGGCCTTCGACGAGGCCCTCGCCCTCGACGCCGAGGGGGCCTGATGCGTCCCGTCCGACTCGAACTGAAGGGGTTCACGTCCTTCCGTGACGACCAGGCCATCGACTTCGACGGCCTCGACCTGTTCGCCATCGCCGGGCCCACGGGCTCCGGAAAGTCCTCGATCCTCGACGCCATCACGTACGCCCTCTACGGCTCGGTCGATCGGGTGGGCAGGCAGGTCGCGCAGCTCGTCAGCCAGGGCCAGCCCCGGATGGCCGTGATGCTCCAGTTCGCCGTGGGGAAGGAGCGCTACCGAGTGGCCCGGTCCACGCCGGCCCACGGCGGGTCGAAAATCCTGCTGGAGCGGTGGGAGGACGGAGAGTGGCGGCAGGCTGGCGAGGGCGCGGACCGGGTCCGGGAAGCAGACGCCATGATCAGGCGGGCCATCGGACTGGACTACGAGGCCTTCACCCGGTCCGTGCTGCTCCCGCAGGGGAAATTCGCCGAGTTCCTGGTAGGCGATGCCAAGGACCGGCGGAACATCCTGACCGAGCTCCTGGGCCTGGAACTGTTCGAGCGCCTGGCCAGGCTGGCCGGCGAGATCAAGCGGATGGCTTCCGCGGAGGCCGGGGCGAACGAGCGACTCCTCTCCACCGAGTACGCCGGCGTGACCGAGGAGGCCGTGGCAGAGGCTGCGGCCGCGGCCGCGGAGGCGGCGGCCCGAGAGGCGAGCCTGGCTGGCGCCGAGGGCACGCTGAGGAAGCTGGCTAACCGGTGGGCGGAGACTGAGCGGTCGGTACAGGAGCTTCGAACGTGCGCGGTCGATGCCCGGCGTGCGGGCGCCATCTCGGCCGAGTCGGCGGAGGCGCTCGAGGATCTGGCCGACCGCCTGGCCGAGGCCGAGGCCGGGGCCTCTGCCGCCGTCAAGGCGACCGAGGCCAGGGCGAAGGAAGCCCGGAAGGCGAGGGCGGCATTCGAGAAGGCGCAGGCGGGCTGGGGGGGCGCCGCGCAGGTGGCCTCGCTCCGAGCCAGAGCGGAGGCATTGGCGGGATCACGAGCGGAGGTGGCGAAGGCCCAGACCGCGGCCAGGGCTGCCCGGGCAGTGATCCCGAAACTGGCCAAGAGGCTCGAGGTGGCGGAGCAGGCGGTGGCGGCCCGGGTGGGCGAGGCCGAGGCCGCCATCGCCGCGGTCGAGTCGTCGGAGGAGGCCCTCGACCGGGCTACGCACGCGGATCTGGTGGCCGCGGTTCGAAGCGGCGTGAAGGTGGGCGACCCGTGTCCGGTCTGCGGTCGAGCCATAGAGTCCCTTCCCAAGGCGCGCGGGGCGCAGGCGCTGGAGCGGGTGAAGGCGGCATACGCGAAGGCACGGCGAAGCGCCGAGCAAGCGAGCGAGGCCTTGCAGCGCGCGCGGGCGGATCGGGACGAGGCGGAACGTGAGGCCGGCCAGGCCGAGCGCGAAGCCATCCGGATCGAGGAGCACCTCGCCGGCTTGATAGGGGAGCTCGAGAGCGCGGAGTCGGAGATCGCTGAGGCCTTCGGCGGGAAGGTTCCCACCGACGCGGTCGCGGTGCTCGACGGACGCCTGGGACGTCTCGAGGACCTGGACCGGTCGTGCGACGTGGCCGAGGCCGCGTTGGCCGCGGCCAAGGATGAAGGGGTCATCGCCGAACGCGAGCGGGATGGCCTCATCGCTCGAGCCGCCGAGGTCCGAGGGCGGCTCGGAGGGCTGTCGGTGAGTGGGTTGGTGGAGCGTGCTCGTACCCTGGCGGGCCCCGATCTCGGTCTGAAGGAGTTGCCGCAGGCCGCTCCGGTCACCGATACCGGCGAGCTGCTGGCCGCCGCGACCGCGCTCGCGCACGGGCTCGGCTCGCTCGCCGAGCGCCTGGACGAGCTGGCATCCGCGCGCGCGGAGGGCGAGGCCGTCCTGCTGGCCGAGGCCAGGGGCACCGTCGGCGATGGGTTCGAGTCCGCCGCCACCTTGTCGGAGCTCGTCGATGCGGTGGCCGGGGCCCGCACCGCGGCGGCCAGGGAGGCGGCCACCGCCGAGCATCGCTCGGCCGAGCTCATGGCCAAGCTGGCGAACGCCAGGGACCTGATCGAGCGGGTGATCGAGCAGCGGGGACGGGCGTCGCGCTTCGACGCGTTGTCGAAGGAGCTGCGGGCCGACCGGATCATCGCCTTCCTCCAGGTCGAGGCGCTCCAGATCCTCGCCGCCGCAGGCTCCGAGCACCTGTCGACCCTGTCCGGCGGGCGGTATCGCCTGGCGTTCGACCAGGACGAGTTCTTCGTGATCGATGCCTGGAACGGCGAGGAGCGCCGGAGTGCACGGACGCTCTCGGGAGGTGAGACGTTCCTCGCGTCGCTCGGTCTCGCGCTTGCCCTGTCAGAGCAGGTCCGGTCGCTCTCGCTCAGTCGCCGTGCCGATCTGGACAGCCTGTTCCTTGACGAGGGGTTCGGCACGCTCGACCCGGAGACGCTCGAGGTGGTCGTCGACGCCATCGAGCAGTTGGGGAGCGACGGCAGGATGGTCGGTGTCATCACCCACGTTCGGGAGCTGGCGCTACGTCTCCCGGCGAGGATCGAGGTGGATGGCTCACCCCGGGGAAGCCAGATCCAGGTGATCGCCTAGGCCGGCATCACCACGCGATCGACCACCGTCCAGCCGTTGCCGTCCCATCTGATCGTGGTGGTGCGGAACCTGCTCGGACAGCAGTGGGAGTCGCCCGGCTCGTACTCGGCCGAGCGGATCCGAAGCGTTCCCGACGCGAGCTCGATCTCCGTGTCGCACGTCGACCGACGGAAGATGGGGGTGGCGAACCCGGCAGCACTTCGTACCACCCTCCAGACGCCGCACGCCCCGCTGCCTCCCTTGTCCTCGAAGGTGAGCACGTCGGGGATGGCGTCGCCGGTCACGTCGCCCACGTCGAACCGCACGCCGAAGACCCCCTCGGAGGGCGGATCGGTGAACGCGTAGACCACCCGCCAGTGAGGTCGGTCGGTGAACGCCTGCCACAGCTCGAACCCGTGCTCCGACGAGAACGGATCCACGCCTCGCGTCCATGCCAGCGCGATCTGGGGAACCGATCCCGGGCTCGGCGGCAGCCTCCAGGCCATGGTCACCTCTGCTCCGAGCGGTACGAGGTCGGCCACCGGAACCTTGTCGGGAGCCTGGCCGCGGGCGTAGGTCGTCGGCGCGTCGACGGGCACGTCGACGACGGGCGACGGAGTGAGCGACGGCGTCGCGGTGGCGGTGAGCGTGGGGCTCGGCGACGTCGCCGTCGGTTCGACCGTTCGGGTGGGGCTCGGCGCGGGCGCGGACTCGACGCCGCACGAGGTCGCCAGGACGAGCAGGGTGCTGAAGGTGGCGAGTCGGCGCATGGCCGGCATGCTACCCGCACGACCTCCACCGAACGCCCGGGAGCGTGGGGTACGGTCCGCACATGGCCGACGAGGACCTCGAGCCGAAACCGGTATCCGCATCACAGGTGACGCTGGTTCAGCTCATGGAGATCAGCGATGCGAACATCGCCGGGATCGTGCACGGCGGAACCATCATGAAGCTCGTGGACACCGCGGCCGGTCTGGCCGCGATGAAGCACTGCGGGGGCCCGGCCGTGACGGTATCGATGGACACGATGTCCTTCCTCGCACCCGTCAGGATCGGCGACATGGTGACGGTGCGCGCTTCGGTGAACGACGTCGGCAGGACCTCTTTGGAGGTTGGCGTTCGGGTCGAATCCGAGAACGTCGTGTCGGGGGAGCGCACACACACCGGCAGCGCCTACCTCGTGTTCGTCGCGCTCGATGAGGAGGGGAAGCCTCGCCCGGTGCCGTCGGTGGTCGCCCAGGGCCAGACCCAGCGGCGTCGCCAGAAGGAGGCCAAGATCCGTCGCCAGACTCGTCTGGCCCACAAGCAGGCCATCCAGGAGCATCGGGCCGAGGTGCGGCGGGAACAGGTCGTCGCCCCGCCAAGGGATGACGAGCCCCAGGAAGACGAGGGGTCTTCCAGGCGCAGCCACCTTCGCATGTAGGGAGCGGGGAGAGCCCGCTCGATCTCCGGGTCGTCCCCGCGCCCATCGGGGACAATGGAGGTGTCGTCCTCGAGGGGGTCGGGTTCACATGGCCACGGAGCTCGCCGGCGCAAGGGATCGCCTGGCCACGGCAGGGGGTGACGTCACGGTCACCCGGCTCGGCTGGCTCGTGGAGCACGGGATCGGCCAGGTCGCCCACCTGCCACACACGGTGAAGATCCTGCTGGAGGACCTCCTCCGCCGGGCGGGGACACGCGACGTGGCCGATGCGGACGTCCGGGCCTTGGCCGACTGGCCGGGGCCGGCCCCGCATACGAACGTCGCGTTCATGCCGGCTCGGGTCCTGATGCAGGACTTCACCGGTGTCCCGGCCGTGGTTGATCTGGCCGCCATGCGATCGGCCATGGCCCGCGCCGGCGGTGATCCGGAACGGGTCAACCCACTCGTCGACGTGGACCTCATCATCGACCACTCGGTTCAGGTCGACCTGTTCCGAAGCCCGAAGGCCTATCAGGCCAACATCGAGTGGGAGTATCGGCGGAACGGTGAGCGGTACGCGCTCCTTCGATGGGCCCAGCAAGCGTTCGACGGTGTGCGCGTGGTCCCACCGGGCGCCGGCATCTGCCACCAGGTCAACCTGGAGCATCTCGGCAAGGTCGTGGCCACGAAGGACGGGGAGGCGTTCCCCGACACGCTCGTGGGAACCGATTCCCACACCACTATGATCAACGGCCTCGGCGTGCTGGCCTGGGGCGTCGGCGGGATCGAGGCCGAGGCGGCCATGCTCGGGCAGCCCATGTTCCTGCCACAGCCAATCGTGATCGGTGTGCGCGTCACCGGCGTCCTGCCGGCCGGGACGACGGCCACCGATCTGGTGCTGACGTTGACGCAGATGCTCCGGGCGCATGGCGTCGTCGGGAAGTTCATCGAGTTCTTCGGGCCGGGCTGCTCGACGCTCGAGCTGGCCGACCGGGCGACGCTGTCGAACATGTGCCCCGAATACGGGGCGACCGCCGCATTCTGGCCGGTGGACCAGGAGACGCTTCGATACCTCCGGTTCACAGGGCGTGAGGATCGGGTGGACCTGGTCGAGCGATACACGAAGGAGCAGGGGTTGTTCCGGACAGACGCCGACCCCGAGCCGGTGTTCAGCGAGGTCCTCGACCTCGATCTGTCGGCGGTGGAGCCGTCGGTGGCCGGACCCAAGCGTCCGCAGGACCGGGTGGCGCTGTCCGGCGTGTGGGAGTCGTTCATCGAGGCGTTCCGGGACCGGATGGAACCCGATCCGGACCCCACCGAGCTGGGCAGGCTGATCGACGAAGGAGGATCGCACGGCGGGACCAGGGAGCCGGAGATCGACACGTCCCGGCCGGTGGACCCGGAGAATGCACCGCCGGTGAAGCTGAACGACACGGAGATCCGGCACGGTTCGGTGGTCATCGCGGCCATCACCAGCTGCACGAACACATCGAACCCGACGGTGATGATCGCGGCGGGCCTTCTGGCCAAGCGAGCTGTGGAGGCCGGGCTGGAGACCAAGCCGTGGGTCAAGACCTCGCTCGCCCCCGGATCGCGGGTGGTCACCGACTACCTCGATGTGGCGGGACTCCAGCCGTACCTCGACAAGCTGGGGTTCTCGCTCGTTGGGTTCGGCTGCACCACCTGCATCGGGAACTCCGGGCCGCTCCCCGACGACGTGGCGAGCGCGGTCCAGGAGAAGGACCTCGCGGTCGTGGCGGTGCTCTCCGGCAACCGGAACTTCGAGGGCCGGATCCATCCCCTGGTGCGGGCGAGCTACCTGGCCTCGCCGCCGCTGTGCGTCGCGTACGCGCTCACCGGCCACGTCGAGACGGACCTCACGCGGGAACCCGTCGGGACGGGCCGTGATGGCTCGCCGGTCTACCTCCGGGACCTGTGGCCCTCGGCCGAGGAGGTGCAGGCAGCCGTTGCCGACGCCGTCTCCCCCGAGCAGTTCAAGCGAGAGTACGGACGGATCTTCGCCGGCGACGAGCACTGGAACTCGCTTCCCTCGCCGACCGGCCCCATGTTCGCCTGGGACCCCGCCTCCACCTACGTCCGGGAGCCCCCCTTCTTCGAAGGCCTGGCGCCCGAGGCGTCGGAGCCCGCGGACGTCATCGATGCCCGCGTGCTGGTGAAGGTGGGGGACTCGATCACCACCGACCACATCTCGCCGGCGGGGGCGATCAAGCCGGACTCACCAGCCGGGACATACCTCATCGAACACGGGGTGGAACAACGGGAGTTCAACAGCTACGGCTCCCGCCGGGGGAACCACGAGGTCATGATGCGCGGGACCTTCGCGAACGTTCGGTTGCGGAACGAGCTGGCGCCGGGGACCGAAGGGCCGTGGACCACCCACTTCCCGGGCGGCGAGGTCATGGCCGTCTTCGATGCGGCACTCCACTATCGGGAGGAGGGCGTGCCGCTACTCGTGGTCGCGGGCAAGGAGTACGGCTCCGGCTCCTCGCGCGACTGGGCCGCGAAGGGGCCGGCGCTCCTGGGGATCCGCGCGGTCCTGGCCGAGAGCTTCGAGCGGATCCACCGGAGCAACCTGGTGGGGATGGGCGTGCTGCCGCTCCAGTTCGCCGAGGGGCAGTCGGCGGCCTCACTCGGCCTCAGCGGGAAGGAGACGTTCACCATCACTGGGCTTGCCGGCGGGATCGAGCCCAGGCAGGAAGTCAGTGTCCGGGCACGGCGCGACGACGGCTCCGAGACCTCCTTCCCGGCTACGGTTCGGATCGACATGCCGGCCGAAGTTGACTACTACCGCCACGGTGGCATCTTGCAGTTGGTCCTCCGCCAGATGCTCGACTCCTGAGTCGAGGACGAGTCGTCTCGCTTCTGCTTGGTCCCCACGCCGAAGGCGGGGACTGGCGGCCCCCGCCTTCATTCGATCCGATACGGAGCTACTTCAGGATGGAGTACCGCCGCACCAGCGGGATCCCAACCATCCCCTCGTCGCGGCCACCGAGACCGCCAAAGGAAGTGTCCACTGCAACCAACGGCCGCGATGGAGTCGAAGGACCAGCCCGATGATCTGCCTCGTTCGCATGATTGGTCAGCTCTTGGATGCGACCCTAGAGCTGGTGCTCCACTTCCCCGAGGGACGGGGGTCCTGCATCCGTTGGGTCTTTCGGGCCTCGGTCGAGCACCGCCGCGAGCCCAGCCCCACCAGTTCGGACCGGGCCCCCCAGCCGGGGGAGGATGGGAATGTGACCGAGATCCCCTCCGATCTCAGGAGAGTGACACGTTGGAGTCGCCGGTCGGTGGCCCTACGGAGGCCCACAAGAGGTGAGCCGATGTGTTCGTACCCGATGTGCTCCCAGGGATCGGGTCCTTTGGCCCTGTCGCCCCCGATCGCCACGGGGTGTCCTGGTCGCATGAACAGCCAGGAACGCGAAACCATAGACGAAGCGTGCCAGCCATCTGCGGCCGTAGATCTCCACTGGATCCCGTTGGGTGCAGGGCAGCACGTCGTGAGGTTGAGCGGAAGGCTGTTCGAGGCGATCAGCGCGCGTGTGGAGCGACGACGTCCGTGCGACCTCTATCACTCGGCCCTCGTAGTCGTCGCCCCCGAGGGCCGCTTCGTGATCGAGCAAACCCCGGTCCCCGACGCGCACGGCGAACGACGCGGCGTGGTCCTGGAGGGCCCGGTCGGCTCGAGACTCGCTGGACGCTTCCGGCTCTTCCGGTACGAGGTCCGCCGGTGGCGAGACGGGGTCATCCCCGATATCGCCGAGGCCGTCTCGAGCGTGCGTGTGACGGATGAGCCCGCCCAAGCGTCACAGATCCTCGATCTCGTGCAGTCTGTTCCAGCCTTGGTTTGGGGCCGAGACGAAGGCCACACGGGCGACATGTGGAACTCGAACTCGGTGATCTCATGGCTGATCGCCAGCGTCGGTCTCGATGTTGGCGGTATCCAGCCGCCGTCCGGAGGTCGGGCACCGGGCTGGCAAGCCGGACTTGAGATCGCGGGCCGTGATGCAGCGCGTGCGCTTGGGTCGAGCCGGAAGGCGATGCTCGCTTCAGCCGATCCGCGGTCTCCGGGGCGAGGCTGAGGCCGAGCCTTCGGGCACCGCCGCTGCTCTCCGGCCTCGGGCGGCAGCCGCACACCTGCCCGTAACGACTCCCACGAGCGGCCATCGGATAAACCGCTGAGGCGGGGGGACCAGTCTTCCGACCCCATCGCCCCGGGTTCGGTTTGCTCAGATGGTGGGGACCCGGCCGAGGGCGATGAACGCCCAGGCGGCGACGCCCAGCACGAACGTTGTCACGGCCCGGGCTCGCGCCTTCGCCGCCCCCGGGTCTCGACCAGCTCAGTGATCTCCCGGCGTGAGAAGGTGTCCATGCCGGCCATGGGGTGGGGCTGGTCGCCGACAGCCCTGGCTCCGCTCATCGCTTGCCTCCTGTGTGCCATGTGATCGACGATGGGTGAGCTTACGTGCTGGTGGGCCAGGCTTCCGTCACATCAGACGACGAAGGCGAGGGCTTGGCGCCCCCGCCTTCAGATCGATCCCGACACGCGCTACTTCAGGATGGGGTACCGCTTGACCAGCGGGACCCGCTCCCAGTACTTCCCGAGGCCCAGGTACTGGCCGGCCGCGACGTAGGCGATCCCCGCCAGGACGATCGCGTACACCACGTGCTCGTCCAGGAACGGGTTGTTCTCCGGCCAGATGGCTCCCGCCGTGTAGAACAGTGCCATCCAGATGATCCCCCCGATCGCCGCGAGTCGCGTCCCGATGCCCAGGATGAGGGCCAGCCCGATCAGCAGCATCGAGAGCATGTACACCCAGTCCACCCAGGTCTGCCCGGCAAACCCGGCGTAGAAGCCCTTCAACGGGCCCTTCGTACCGAACTCGAGGAACCCGGCGGTCGGGTGTCCGCCGTTCAGCCAGGCCGCGTCCTTGGCGAAGAAGTCGATGCCTCCGCTCTCCAGACGCCCGGTCGCGAACCCCAGCGCGAACGCCTTGTCCAGGAAGGCCCACAGGAACGCCCATCCGAGTGCGATCCGGGAGAGGCCCCAGAACACCCCGCCCCTCACGCCGCTGTCGGGCGCGACGACCTCGGCCCTGATCGCGTCGACGGTCGTCTGGGCCTTCCCGTTCACCTCGGGCTTGGCCACATCGATCTGCTTCAACATCGCTCCCACCTCCCTTTCAGAGGTTGTCTCTCTCGCAGATCATGCGGCAGGGGAGGGGGCGCGGCAGCGGCCATGCGACCCCCTTCGGGCTGGGCCTGGGCCCATTCGACGAGGGACCTTCGGACCCTTGGGCCCGATGCCCAGCTGGTCTCCGCCCCCGTCGAGGAGGCCCTCGACTGTCTTGGTTCACGCGAGTGATGGGATACTCCCGCGGGTGATGCAGGTCGAGGCGTTCCTCGCCCGCCATCCCCCGTTCGATTCCCTGGAGACCGCCGAGCTCGAGACGGTGTCTCGGTCGGTCCAGATCGAGTTCTTCCCTGCCGGGAAGACGATCCTGCAGCAGGCGGGGGAACCCGCCCGGTTCCTCTACGTGGTCCGCACCGGCGCCGTGGAGCTGCTCGATGAGGGCCGGGTCATGGACCTCCTGGGAGAGGGAGAGGCCTTCGGACATCCGTCGCTCCTCTCCGGCCTGGGCCCTGCGTTCGCGGTCCGTGCCCACGAGGACACCCTCTGCTACCTCGTCGACCGGGCCGTTGTCGAGGAGGTGATGGGGACTCCGTCCGGGCTCGCATTCCTGACCGCGAGTCTGCTGCGACGAGAGCGACGAGCCGGGCTGGCGCGGGAGGGCGAATCTGCACCACCGGTCGGGCTGGTCCGGGTTGGGGCGCTCATCCGTCGCAGCCCTGTGATCTGCGCCCCCGAAGCGACCGTCCGGGAGGCAGCCGAGCTCATGTCCAAAGAGCGCGTCTCGGCGGTGCTGATCTCGACCGAGAAGGGGCTGGGGATCATGACAGATCGAGACCTCCGGTCGCGGGTCCTGGCATCTGGTGTGCCGGGGGAGACCCCCGTCGGCGAGGTCATGTCCTTCCCCGCGGTCACGGCCTCGGTTGACGACACCGCCAACGACGTTCTGCTGCTCATGCTGGGCAACGGTTTCCATCACGTTCCCGTGACCGATCGAGGGGGCCAGGTTGTCGGCGTGGTGTCTGACGGGGATCTGTTCGGCCTGGAGCGCGTCGCTCCGTTCTCGGTCCACCGCGCGATCGAGAGAGCGACCACCGAGGGCCACGTGGTCGAGGAGGCGTCACGGCTCCCAGAGATCGTCGTGGCGCTGGTCGATGCGGAGACGGACCCCGTCGAGGTTGGCCACATCATCGCGGCCACCGTCGATGCAGCGACCCGACAGCTGATCGCCCTGGTCTTGAGGGACCTTGGTGAACCTCCGGGATCCTGGGCCTGGCTCGCGCTTGGGAGCGAGGCGAGGAATGAGCAGTCGCTGCGAACCGACCAGGACCATGCGCTGATCTTCGATTCCACGGACGGCACTTCGGACGAGGCCGACCGCTACTTCGCCGAGCTCGGGGCCCGCGTCACCGACGGGCTGGAGAGGGCGGGGGTCCCACGATGCCGAGGCGACGTGATGGCGTCGAACCCGTTGTGGCGGAGGTCGGTCACCGCCTGGGTGGCCGAGTTTCGGACCCGCTTGGCCGATCCCGGGCTGGCAGGAAAGGTGTTCACGAGCATCGCCCTCGACTATCGGCGGGTGGCCGGATCCCTGGACATCGAGTCGATCCTGGACGGGCTCATTCGGCAAGCTTCTCGAGACCCGAGGTTCGCGCGTCGCCTGGCCCGGACCGCGCTCGAGCTCCGGCCGCCGACCGGGTTCGTGCGCGACTTCGTCGTGGAGGCCCGAGGATCCCGCGCGGGAACGCTGGATGTGAAGCACGGTGGGATCACGCCCATCACCAATCTGGCCCGGGCATACGCGGTCGGGCGCGGACTGACCGGCAACCGGACCCTGTGGCGCCTCCGCGAGGTGAGCGCGATGGGTGTGGTCGACGCGGACGTGTCCTTCGGACTGGAGGAAGCCTTCCGGCTTCTCTGGCGGGTCCGGCTGGAGCACCAGGCGGCCCAGGTGCGGGCAGGTCTTCCGGGAGACGACGCGGTGAACCCTCGGTCACTCGGCCTGCTGACCCGTCGCGGTTTGAAGGATGCCTTTCGTCTGACGGCACGGGCGCAGCGCGCCCTGGCGAGCGAGATGGGGTTGCGCGTCTTGTGAGACCTGACCTCCCGCTACCCCCCCGGCGGCTCCGCCGACGCCCGTGGACCGAGGCGGAGTTCGCTTCGCTCGACTTCGAGACGACCGGCCTGGATCCCGATCGCGATGCCGTGGTGTCGTTCGGGGTCGTGCCGGTCCGGCATGGCCGGGTGATCCTGGCCGAGAGCGAGTATCGAGAGATCGCACCGGAAGCCCCGTTGACCGCGAGGTCGATCGTGGTTCACGGCCTCAGGCCGCTCGATCTGCAGGGCGCGCCGACGCTCTCCCAGGTGCTGTCGGATCTGCATGCCTCCCTCGAGCGCCGATACCTCCTGGCATGGTCGGCCGACGTGGAGGCGGGCTTCCTGTCTCGGGCATTCGGCGGCTCGGGGCGATGGTGGCGCCGGCGCATCGTCGACGTGTTGCTGCTTGCCCAGGTGGCCGATCGTCTCGAGGGTCGCGCGGCTCGGCCGGGCGACTACAACCTGACCACGGCGGCGGCCCGCTTCGGAACACCCGTCCAGGACCCGCATCATGCCCTCGACGACGCTCTGACGACCGCTCAGGTATTCCTGGTGTTGGCCACGAGGCTCTCCACGAGGGGATACGGGACGCCGGCTCGGCTCTTGAAGGCGGAGAGACGCCTACGAGCCCCGCGGTCGGGTCGGCTGGGTGTGACCGTCGTTCCAAGGGCCCCACGGTCATAATCCCTGGGCAAACGCTTGGACTCGATCGGAGGTGGCCATGTCCAAGGGCGATGACTACGTGAAGGCAGTGATGAGCGCTCCGGTTGTTCACGTCGCTCCCGATGCCACGGTGGCGCAAGCGCTTCGGACCATGATCGACCGCGACATCGGCTCGGTGGTCGTCGCGGAGGGCGAATCGCCCCTCGGGGTGTTCACCGAGCGGGACCTGACCAGGCGGATCCTGGACGATCCGGAGCTGCTGGATCGCAGGGTGCGCGAGGTCATGTCCTCTCCGGCGACGACCGTTGGTCCGGACGACGAGGTGGTGTTCGTCTTTCGGCTGATGAATGAGAAGGGGATCCGCCGGCTTCCGGTGGTCCAGGACGACCGGCTGGTGGGGATCGTCACCGAGCGCGACCTGCTTCAGTGGGTCGACGCCGTGGCTATGCAGTAAGGCAACCCTGATCGCCAGAGATCAGCAGCGGGCACGGCCTCAACGTCCCTGCGACGAGTCGATGGTCCCTTCCGCAACGGACCTCATGCCACATCGGCCGAACACGACGCTGACCTAGCATCGCTGGGACTTCGATAGGGGGAGATCTCAGGAGCAAGGAGGCGGAAATGAGAAGGTACTTCCAGTGGGGGCTAACTCGCGAGCGCGGTCCTCATCCTGTTCGGCGCCGGGACGATCGTCGTGGGCGCTCTCGGTTTCGCCGAAGTGCGGGACACGATCGTCCGGGAGAAGATCACGGCGACGCCCGATGCGCAGGAGATCGGCGTGAACCTGGAGCCAGGCGAGCCGATCGATACCGGCGCCGAGGCGAAGGAGTTCGCGAAGATCATCCGGAACCATGCGCTCGAAGCGACAGGTGGACGGACGTACGTGGAGATAGGTCGGTTCCTGACGCCGACCGGCGAGGAGACCAACGACGAGACCCAGGCCGCCACGGATGAGCAGGGGAATCCGGTCGCGAACCAGGCCCAACCTGTGGGTAACTGCGACTGGCCTGACGACCGTGCTCAACACGGCGTTCCTCGCCGAGCGGATCGCCCTCTTCTCGATCGTCATGGGTGTTGCCCTGCTGCTGACGGGGATCGGCTTCCTCGTGCTCACGATCGGCGGCGCGCTCCGCGCTCCAACTGCATCGACATCGCCGGCCGCTTAGGCGGGGGTACCGGGAGTGGTGGTGTGCCGCGCCAGGTAGGCCGCGGCTTCGGCCCGGCGAGCCACCTCGAGCTTGGACAGGATGCTCGACACGTAGTTCTTCACCGTCTTCTCGGCCAGGTGGAGCTCCTCGCCGATCTCCCCGTTCGTCTTCCCGTCGGCGACAAGGGACAGGATCCGCTCCTCCTGCGGCGAGAGGCGCGCCAGCTTCTCGTCCCTCAGGAGGTGTTTGCCCTTCCGCAAGCGGTCCAGGACGGCGCTGGTGACGGCAGGGTCGAGCAGGCTCTCGCCCTTGCCCACGGTCCTGATGGCTCGGACCAACTCCCCGCCCTTCACCTGTTTCAGGACGTAGCCGGACGCTCCAGCCATGATCGAGGCGAACAGAGCCTCGTCGTCGGCGAACGAGGTGAGCATGATGACCGCGGTCTTGGGGTAGCGGGCCCGGATCTCGCGTGTCGCCTCGATCCCGCTCCCGTCGGCGAGGCGCACGTCCATGACGACGACGTCCGGTCGGGCCCGGTCGGCTTCGTCGATGGCCTCACGGACCGAGGATGCCTCGGCGGTGACGATGATGTCCTCGGTGGCCTGGAGCAGCGCCTTCACGCCATCCCGTACCACCTCGTGGTCGTCGACCAGAAGGATCCGAAGCGGTGGTTCCGACATGGTGGGAATCCTAGCCGACGGCGGTCTGGGAGCGTCCCTAAACGGACGCGCCGTCCACGCGGGCTCGGATCCCCGTACCAACTTGTTCCATGAAGTCCTTGATCGTCGCTTCAGCCACCCGGTGCAGCAGCACTCGATCGAGTGCCTTGCCCACGACTCCGAGGGGGGGCCGGTACCGGGCGCTGATCGAGAGTTGCGTCCGGCTCCGTCCCAGAACCGCGATCTCGAGGTCCGCGTCGAGCGAGGGAAACAGACGCTCCGGGCCGGTCGCCTTCCACGAGAGCGGCAGCATGGTCTTCCCGGGCGTGCAGTGGGGAGGTCCCAGCTCGATATGGACCTCCTTGCTCAGGCGGTGGGCGTCGTCGAACGAGAACCCCACCTCGGCCAGAAGCTGCTCACCCCTGTCTTCGGCCTCGCGGGCGACCCCCGGAAGCCACACCTCAGGGTTTGCCAGCAGCCCTTTCTCCACCTCCTCGAAGGGGAGGGAGAGGTCGAGGTAATACCGGATGAACATGACCACACCATCGTCGCTCCGCGGATGTCCTCCGAGGGTCGATGGTCCTGGCCACTGAAGGACTTCCGGCACGACCCTCGGGCCCCGCTCGCGGGGAGACTTCGGACCATGAGTGATGATCTTGAGGCTCAGGGGGTCGTGCTGGTGGTGGAGGCGGACCCGGCGGAGCGGCAGCTGTTTTCGTCTTGGCTCGAGGCATTCGGGTTCACGGTGCTGGCCTGCCCCGGCCCAACCGAGCCCGACTTCACGTGTGTGGGTGACCGGAAGGGCACGTGCCCGCTCGCGGAAGCGGCCGACGTCGTCGTCCTCGACATGAACCTCGAAAGTGAGGCCCTGATGACGGGGACGGCAGCGGAGGATCTGCTCGGCCTATACCTCGTATCGGGCCGGCCCGTCGTGACCCTGGGGTCCCGGGACGGTGACGAGGTTCCCGGGGAGCTCGTCCGGCTCCGTCGTCATCCCACCCGCGAGACCCTTGTCCGGGCTGTGCGCGGACTGTACACTCCCGTATCCGATTGGCGGGTCACAGGGACAACGCCACTGTGATCGTGGTGCCCTTTCCGAGTGTGCTCTCGATGGAGAACGTCCCGCCGAGGGCCCGAACCCGTGCCTCCAGGTTCGTGAGGCCATCGCCGCGCCTGCTCGTGTCGGGATCGAAGCCTCTCCCGTCGTCGTCGACCTCGAGCTCTAGCCGGTCGTCGCTGCGGTAAAGGGATACTCGGCACGTCGTAGCCTGGGCATGGCGTCCCACGTTCGACAAGGCCTCCCGAGTGAGCTGCAGGATGTCGGCGGCAGCGGGGGTGAGCTCGGAGGCCACGTTGGGGTCGACGTCGACCACGGTGATGACCCCGGTCTTCTGCTGGAATTCCTCCCCGAGGTGGCGCAGTGCCTCGTCGAGCTGCCGATCGGCCAGGATGCCGGGCCGCAAGCCGAAGATGTAGTTGCGGAGGTCGCGGATCACGCGGTCGATATCGCCGACGGCCCCCTCGATCCGAGTCGCGAGTTCCTCCTCCTCACTCATCAAGGCGGCGCCCTGGAGCCCCATGCCGACGGCAAACAGGGCCTGGATCACGCCGTCGTGGAGCTCTTTCGCGATCCGTTCCCGATCTTCGAGGACGGCTAGACGGTTGACCTCGTTGTACAGCCGGGCATTCTCGATGGCGACGCCGGCCTGGGCGGCCAGCACGAGGACGTCCCGTTCGTCCCGCTCACCGAACTCGGGACCCCCCCGCTTCTCGGTCAGGTAGATGTCGCCGAACAGCTCGCCCCGCACGACGATCGGGGCGCCGAGGAACGATCTCATCTTCGGATGGTTCGGGGGGAAGCCCACCGAGCGAGGATCTGCGGAGATGTCGGGGAGACGCAAGGGTTTGCCTTCTTCGATCAACGCGCCCAGGATGCCGCGGCCGTGCGGTGGGGCGCCGATCGCTTCGCGTTCCTCGGGGGTGATGCCGGTAGTGATGAACTCCTGCAGATCGCCACCCGGGCCGATCACGCCCAGAGCTCCGTACCGTGCGTTGGTGATCTCCACCGCAAGTTCGATGATGCGCTGGAGCACGGCATCCAGGGAGAGTTCGGAAGCCAGGATCATCCCGGCCTCGATCAACCGGTCGCGGCGGTCCATCGAGTTGAGCGTACCCGGGCGGTGGTCCCGGTGCTGTGACGGACACTGGCATCCGCGGCGTGACCATCGAGTGATGAGATCGGAACGGCCACACGTGTTCGGTCGGATCCTCGCAGGCACGGACGGTTCGGATCGGGCGTGAGGAGGCCGTCAGGCGGGCCGCCCAGCTCGCATCTGTGACCGGCCCTTCCCTCGACCTCGTCTACGTCATCGACACGGGACGGCCCCACGACGACGCCGAGATGGAGCCGAAGGCAAAGGCGTTGCTCGACAGGGCCGAGGCCATCGCCGCGCGAAACGTGCCGGCCAGCACCAAGGTCGTGGCCGGCGACCCGACCGAGGCGCTCGTGGAAGACGCCGCCGACCACGCCGTCGACGTGATCTGTGTCGGCCCCGACGCGGGGGCTCCTCGGTGGGAGGGTCCGCATCGGGGGGGTCGCCGCACATGTGCCCCGGCACGCCCCTGTTCGGTCTTGGTGGGGCGGCAGGCCGGCTCGACGTTCCCAGTGAACATCCTGTGTGGGGTGGACGGGTCGAACACCTCGATCGAGACCGCCGGGCTCGCCGCCACGATCGCCGTCGCTTCCGGAGCCGAGCTTCGGCTCCAGCACGTCGTCTCGGTCTTCGAGGGTGCCGAGCGGGAATGGACGCTTGACGATGACGAGCCCGACCCGACCGAGATCGAATCCGCGGCCCAGGTGGCCCGCGCTGCCGGCGCCCGACGCCATCCGCGAGCGAGCGCTCGGCCGGCCCGAATACGCCATCTTGGAAGCGGCGGGGCGCGAGCGCTCGGACCTCGTGGTCGTGGGGAGCCGCGGGCGGTCGGGTGTGGCCCGGGTCCTGCTGGGCAGTGTCAGCGAGTACGTGGCCACGCACGCGCACTGCTCCGTCCCGGTGGTCCGGCCAAGGGGGGTCGGAGCCGGTCCCTAACCCGCTATCCCGCTGTCGGGCGAGAGGCGACGGGCTTGGGTGCGGCCGACTCCTGGACCCGGACCCTCGCGTCGACGATGACCGCACCATGGGACAGCACCATCACCGGGTTGCAGTCCATCTCGGCGATCGACGGATGGGTATCGACCATCGTCGAGACCCTGAGGATGACCTCCTCGAGCGCGGGGACGTCGGCCTTGGGCGCGCCCCGATATCCGTCGAGGAGCGGGAACGTCTTCAGGGAGCGCACTATCTCGGAAGCGTCGAGATCGGTGATCGGCGCGATCCTGACGGAGACGTCCCGCAGGAGCTCGGCCGCCGTTCCGCCGGCGCTGCACGCAACGACCGGCCCGAAGAGCGGATCCTGGGCCACGCCCACCAGCATCTCGACGCCGCCGGTCACCATCTCCTGGACCAGGAACCCCTCCAGCGTGAGGCCGGCCTCGTCGATACGACGCGCCATCTGCTTCGCGGCGGAGATCACGTCATCGGGACCGGCGAGCCCCAGGCGCACCGCCCCGACATCGGTCTTGTGCACGATGTCCCGGCCCAACGCCTTCAGGGCGACGGGGCCGCCGAGGCTCGAGGCGACAGCGGCAGCTTCCTCTGGCGTCACCGCCCGGGCCGAACGCGCCAACGGGAGCCCGTAGCAGCCCAGGAGCTCCTCGATCTCCTCGGCCATCAGCCAACCGCCACCGCGCCCCAGCGCGGCGGCGATCACGGCGTACGCCTCGTCCCGCCGGACGTCGTCGAACCGAGGAAGGGTGCCCTCAGCTTTGCTTCGCCATCGCCCGTATGCCGCTGCTCGGGCGACGGCGATGGCTGCCTGCTCAGGGAACGAGAACGACGGGATCTTCGTCCCGTCGGGGCGAAGCTCCGATTCCACGGCCGAGCCCCCCATCAACGTGGTCGCCACCGGGATGTTGCCTCCGACGTCCCGGACGGCTCGGGCGATCGCCCGGACGATCGCCGCCGCCTTCTCGACCTGGGGCGGGATGTAGATGACGATCACGGCGTCCACGTCCGAGTCGCCGGCGACAGTTCGGATGGCGCCCTCGTAGTCCGTGTCGCTCGCCGACGCGATCATGTCCACCGGGTTCTCCACCGATGCCTCGGAAGGCAAGAACTCCCGAAGCTGCGCCTTCGTGGTCTCGGACAGCGGGGCAACCATCAACCCGTTCGCCTCACAGGTGTCGGCGCACAGGATCCCCAACCCGCCCGCGTTCGTGATGATGGCCACCCGATCCCCTCCCGGCGCCGGCTGGTTCGCCAGGAGCTCCGCGACGTCGAACATCTGCTCCAGCGTGTCGGTCCGGATCACCCCGGCCTGCCGGAACAGGGCATCGACGGTGATGTCGGAGGCGGCCAGCAGCGCCCCGGTATGTGACGCCGCGGCGCGGGCCCCCGCGGCGCTTCGTCCCGACTTCACTGCGACGATCGGCTTTCGCCTCCCCACTTCGCGTGCCAGGCGGGCGAACCGCCGTGGGTTTCCGAAGGACTCCAGGTACAGCAGGACCACGTCGGTCCGTTCGTCCTCGCCCCAGAATGCCACGAGGTCGTTGCCGGAGATGTCGGCCTTGTTGCCCACCGAGACGAACGACGACAGGCCCAGTCCGAGCTCGGCGGCGTGCTGCATCACGGCCAGGCCGAGCGCGCCGCTCTGCGAAAGGAACCCCATCCGCCCGCGAGGCGGGAAGATCGAGGCGAACGTGCCGTTCAGCCGGACGTTGGGGTCGGTGTTCACGATGCCCATGCAGTTGGGGCCGATGATCCGCATCCCATACGCCCGGCAGACTTCCACCAGCTCTCGCTGCCTGTCCGGGCCGTCGCCGCCGATCTCGGCGAACCCTGAGGAGATCACGACCAGCCCCCGGACCCCCTTTTCTCCGCACTCCCGGGCCACCTGGACGACGAACGCCGCGGGCACGACGATGAACGCCACGTCGACCGGGCCGGGGACCTTCTCGATCGACGGGTAGGCCGGGACGCCGTGTACTACCTCCGCCCTGGGGTTCACGGGATACACGGGCCCGTGGAACTCCTCGGTGAGCAGGTTGTGGAACAGCTGGCCGCCGATGCTGGACCGGTCCCGGGACGCCCCGACCACAGCCACCGACATCGGCGACAGGAACGTTCGTATGGCGTTCACCGAGGCCGCGGTCTCTCGACGCTCAAACCGCGCGACCGCATCCTCGGTGAGGGAAACGGGGAACTCGACCTCGATGGCTCCCGGGAGGGCTCGGATCGACAGGGGGAACCCACTTTCCCTGAAGACTCCGATCATCCCGTGGTTCTCAGGGAGCACCTCGGCGACGAAGATCGTCACGCCCCGTTCGCCGGCCGCCTGGGCCAGCTGGCCGAGGAGGATGGAGCCGATGCCCTTGCCCTGCCAATCGTCGGCCACGGACATGCCGATCTCGGCCCGGCCGTCATCCATTCGCGAGTACTGGGCGCCACCGATCATCGTCCCCTCGTCACCGCCACGAAGGACCAGCAACGTGAGGTGGTCCCGGTAATCGACGTCCACGATCCTCTCGGCCAGCTCCCCGATGTTCACCGCGATCGTCCAGAACCGCAGTCGCCTGGTCTCGGGCGACAGGCCGAGCAGGTAGTCCTGGACCCTGGCCAGGTCGTCGGGCCGGGCCGGGCGGATGCGGACGGTGGAACCATCTCGCAGGACCACGTCGGACACGAGGTTCGACGGGTAGGGGCCCCCGGTCATCGGGCCATCCTAGCCCCGGTGCCGAGCGACCTCGGCGACGACGGGAATCGGAATGTCCACGCACGATGGCCGAAGGGTCGGTTGAGCGCACAGTGCTTTCTTCCGATACCACTGCCAGCACATGAGGACCGACTCCGGCGCGCGCGAGGAGCGACAGCTCCTGTTGTCACTGGTCGAGCAGATGCCCGCCATCGCCTGGACCACCGATCGGGAGCTGCGGTTCACGTCGTCCGTGGGCGGGGGACTGGCCGAGCTGGGCCTGTCGCCCGGGGAGGTGGTCGGCCGAACCCTGCACGACTACCTGGGGACGAGCGATCCCGAGATGGCCGCGATCGCAGCCCACGAGGCTGCCCTCCAGGGGCGGTCCACACGGTACGAGCAGAACTGGCAGGGCCGGCGGTACGCGTCGCATGTGGTGCCCCTCCGGGACGACGAGGGAACGGTCGTCGGCGCGGCCGGCGTGTCCCTCGACGTCACCGAGCGGATGTGGGAGCCGGGTGCCCTGTTCGAGGCGGAGACCAAGTACCAGGGGCTGGTCGAGACCATCCCGGCGGTCACGTACATCGATCCGCTGGACGAATGGAGCGACAGCATCTACGTGAGCCCGCAAGTCACCGAGCTCCTCGGGTATACGCCGAAGGAGTGGCTGACCGACTCCGGTTTCTGGCGAGACCACGTCCACCCCGGTGACGCCGATCGTGCGTGGGAGGAATGGGTTCGAGCCCGCGACTCCGGCTCGCCGTACCAGAGCGAGTACCGGATGCTCCACCGCGACGGTCACGTGGTGTGGGTGAGCGAACGCGCCGTCATCCTGAAGGACTCGGCGGGCCGTCCGTGGGCCGTGCAGGGCGTGATGGTGGACATCACCGAGCGGAAGCGAGTCGAGGAAGAGCTCGAGCGCGCCTGGCAGCGGGAACGAGAAGCTGCCGCCCACCTCCGGGACCTGGACGACATGAAGAACTTGCTCCTGCACGCCGTGGCCCACGATCTCCGAGGTCCCATCGCCACTGTCCTCGGTTCGGCGATGGTTCTGGAGAACTCCCTGATCGACCTGGACGAGGACAAGCGTGACCTGATCCGGGGGGTCGGAGCGGGGGCCCGCAAGCTCAACCGGCTGGTGAACGACCTCCTCGACCTGGAGCGGCTGGAGCGCGGGTTGGTCGAGCCTGACCGCCGGCCAACGGATGTCGGTGAACTGGCGCGTCGGGTCGTGGCCGAGCTGAAGGTGCAGTTCCACGAGGTTCACGTCGAAACGGACACCTCCGTGTCGCCGGTCGACCCCGTCCACGTGGAGCGCATCGTCGAGAACCTGGTGGTCAACGCGGCCCGGCACACTCCCAAGGGCACGCCCATCTGGGTCCGCGTCAACCGCCGGCAGGATGGCACGACGATCCTGGTGGAGGACGCGGGCCCCGGCGTTCCCCCCGACCTGCGGGAGGTCATCTTCGAGCCATTCCGCCACGGCGGGGAGGGCTTGGGAATCGGCCTGTCACTCGTGGCTCGATTCGCCATGCTCCACGGCGGCTGGGCCAGGGTCGGCGACCGCGAGGGCGGGGGAGCCTCGTTCGGGGTCTTCCTGCCCGACGGCCCTGTCGTGGGCGAGACCGTTCCCGAAACCGTGGGGCTGGCCACGCCCTGAAGCGTCTCGAGGGTCACGGCAAGACTTGGCAGTCGGGACCGCGCCGGTCTAGCCCACCGCCTGTCCGATGGCGTCAAGGGCGGATGGATTCTCCAGGCTCGACAGGTCACCGGGGTCCTGTCCGGCGATCGTGGCCCGGATGGCTCGGCGGACGATCTTGGCCGAGCGAGTCCTCGGGAGCTCGGGGACGAACACGATCCGTGACGGCTTGAACGCCTTGCCCAGGTGTTCCGCGACCAGGGAGGAGAGGTCGGCGGCCAGCCCGTCGTCGGCGCCCACACCTGGCTTGGTCACCACGAAGCACCAGATGGCCTCGCCCTTGACGTCGTCGGGGATGCCCACGGCGGCCGACTCGGCGACCATGGGATGAAGCGTCAGGACGCTCTCCACTTCCGCAGGGCCCAGGCGCTTGCCCGCTACGTTCATCGTGTCGTCGGACCGTCCGTGGAGGAACCAGAACCCATCCTCGTCCACGCTCGCCCAGTCACCGTGCCACCACACACCGGGCCACCGCCGCCAGTACGTGTCGAGGTACCGCTCGGGATCGCCCCACACGCCCCGGGTCATCGCCGGCCAGGGCTGCTTGCACACGAGCTCGCCCACCTCGCCCCGGGGCACGGGTTCCCCTTCCGGACCGAAGACATCGACGTCCATCCCCAGGGCCGGGCCCCGGAGCGTGCACGGCTTGAGCTCGCAGATGGGGAGTGGTGACAGGAAGCAGGCCCCGATCTCGGTTCCGCCGGACAGGTTGATGATCGGGAGGCGGCCGCCGCCGACGACCTCCAGGAACCACCGGTACGGCTCGGGGTTCCATGGCTCACCCGTGGAGGCGAGGATCCGGAGTGAGGACAGGTCGTGTTTGTGGACCTCGTGGTCGCCGGCCGGGATCAGCGCACGTATCAATGTCGGCGAGACCCCGAGCGTGGTGATGCCGTGTCGCTCCACCATGTCCCAGATGCGATCCGGGCCGGGATGGTTCGGTGCGCCGTCGTACAGGAAGACCGTCGCACCCAGGGCGGTGGCCCCCACGATCTCCCAGGGCCCCATGATCCATCCAAGGTCGCTGACCCAGAACAGGACCTCGCCCTGATGGAGGTCGACCTGGTAGGCCACCTCTTCCGCGATCTTCACCAGGAAGCCTCCATGAACGTGGACGGCGCCCTTGGGCGCCCCGGTGGTGCCGCTCGTGTACGCGATGAACAGCGGGTGCTCTGGGTCGAGGTGCGCGGTCTCGAAGGAGGGCGGGTGCGCGGCCACGAGCTCGTCCCACCGAACGTCGCGACCCTCTGACCACGGCGTGTCCTCCCGCTCCAACCGTTGCCAGACCACGACGCGTTCCACCGAGGGAGACGCCGCGACCGCCTCGTCGGCCACCTCCTTCATCGGAACAGTCTTCCCCCGACGTGGGAAGCCGTCCGCGGTGATCAGCAGCTTGGCCCCGGCGTCTCGAAGGCGCTGGGCTACCGCATCGCCTCCAAACCCGGAGAAGATGGGCAGCCAGATCGCACCGAGCTTCGCGCACGCCATCACGGCGGCGACGACTTCCGGAGACATTGGGAGGAAGATGCCGATGGCGTCACCGCTCCGGATCCCCAGCGACGCCAGGCCGTTCGCCAGCCGGTCACAGAGCTCACGCAGCTCGCGGTAGGAAACCCGGCGGGTCTCGCCCTCCTCTCCCTCCCAGACGACGGCAACCGCGTCGGGGGTCCGGGCGGCCCACCGGTCGACGCAGTCGTGCGCAATGTTCACTGAGGCGCCGTCGAACCACGTGGCCCATTCGACGCCCCGTGACGTGTCGACGACCCCCTCGTACGGCTCGAAGAACTCGATGCCGAGGTCCTTCACCACCGCATCCCAGAACCATTCGATGTCCGCGACCGATCTCGCCACCAGGTCCTCGTAGGTGGAGATCGAGTGGGTTCGCATGAACCGCGTGATGTTGGCTCGCTCGATGTACTCCTGGCTGGGCCTCCACACGATCGCCACGAACGCCGCCCCTGCCGAAACGGACACCTGGGTACTCTTTCCCAAGGTTATGTCCGACGACGACGCGCTGCAGCACAAGCTTGCCGGCCGCGCCCACCTGCGCCGGGCCTTCCTGGCAGGCGCCGCGGCCCTGTCCCTCCTGGTCACGATCCTGGCCGGTGGGGCCATGGGCGTCTATTACTGGACCCAGAACCAGATCCAATACATCCCCCCGGCTCCCGGCGCTTCGCCCGGAGGGGAAATCGACATCGGCGGCCCCTGCCTTCGCCACGCCTGCAATTACCTCCTGCTCGGCAGCGACAGCCGGGCGGGGCTGACCAAGGAGGAACAGCAGGTCTTCGGGGACGACGAGCACATCGGGGGGGTCTTCCGATCCGACACGATCATCGTCGTGCACGTCGAGCCGGGCGAGAAGAAAGCCGTGTTCCTGTCCTTCCCCCGGGACCTGTGGGTGGACATCCCGGGCCATGGTTTCAACCGGATCAACGCGGCGTTCGAGGGTGGTATCGAGGGCGGCGGAGCGCAGCTGGTGGCCCGCACGATCACGTCGATCACCGGGCTGAGGATCAACCACTCGCTGTACGTCGACCTGGCCGGCTTCCAGTCCGTGGTCGACGCGCTCGGCGGGGTCGATATGTGCGTCCCCTACTCCATGCAGGATCCGCTCACGCAGCTCGACATCAAGGCCGGCTGCCAGCACTTCGACGGCCGGACGGCCCTGGCGTACGTGCGGACCCGGCACCAGCCGTGCGATCTCATCCCCGATTTCGCCCGGATCAGCCGGCAACAGCAGTTCCTGCGGGCCGTGATCGCCAAGATGCTGTCGCCGAGCGAGCTCATCCACCTCCCGTCGCTCGTTCCCGCAGTCCTCAAGAGCGTCCGGGTGGACCGGGGACTGAACACCGCGGAGCTCGCATATCTGGCGGGCCAGCTGAACGGGGTGAACGCGGGCAACGTGGACTTCCGTGTGGTGCCGAGCACGCCCTCCGGCGTCACGGTGAACGGACAGTACCTGTCGGTCGTCCGGATGCTCGAGGGGCAGGCGCGCGAGCTCTTCACCAGGCTTCGCGATGGGCGGCCCCTCGGCGATGTGGGGCTGACCCAGGAGCAGACCCCGCCGTCGCCGGCCGTGATCAAGGTCGGGGTGTACGACCGGAGATCCGCCGGGATGGCGTCCCGGGTGTACACGACCCTCACCGAGGGCGGGTTCGACACCTCGATCCCGGTTCAGGACATCGCGGCGCTCGGGCCCTCGTCGGTGAAGGGCTCGGCCATCCTGTACGTGGCGAAGGCCGCCGACGGAAAGGCCATGGCGGACGTGGTGCACGGGTACCTGTCGAACCTCCCCCAGGTCCCGATGGCCAGGGGCGTCCTCCGGGGCGTGAGCATCGCGGTCGTCGTCGGGTCGAAGTACGACTTGCCGCCGCCAAACACCGGTCCCGTGAACTGCCCGTGAGCGATGCATGCTCCGGGTGACGATCGACGCCCGGCCGGCGGTTGCGCCGGAGCGCACGGGGGTGGGGAATTACGCCTGGCAGCTGATCCGCCGGCTCCCCGAGGTCGACCCGGAAGCGAGGTACGTCGCGTGGTACGTGCACTCCAGGGCGGCGATCCGCCGGTGGCGACACTTCGACGATGTCGGAGCGCCGAACCTGCGCGAGCGCGGCATCCTGTATCCGAGCCGTCTGCTCGAGCGGACGGTTCGATACGGCTTCCCTCGCGTCGAGTGGTTCGGCGGCTTCGACGTGCTGTTCGCGACGAACTTCGTCCCGCCCCCCACGCGAGCCGGTCGAGTCGTGGCCACCCTGCACGACCTCGCCTTCCGCCGGTTCCCCGAGACCGCTCCGCAGGCCGTGAGGTGGTGGCGCGAGGCCGTGCAGCACACGGTTCATCGCGCGGCTCGGCTCATCGCACCGTCCGAGTGGACGAAGCGCGATCTCCTGGAACTCTACGGCGCGCCGGAGGCACGGGTGACCGTCATCCCCCTTGCCGTGGACGGTGACGTGTACCGTCCACCGTCTGAGGAACGGATCCTCGACGTGCGGCGGGGGTTCGGGATCGACGGTCCCTACCTCATCGCCTTGGGGCGCGGCCCTCGGAAGAACCTCCCCCGGCTGCTTGCAGCCTTCGCGGCGCTCCCCACTGACATCCGGCCCACGCTGGTGATCGCGGGAGCCAGGGAATGGAGCCCGGACGGCTCCGACCCGGGGCCCGACGCGCTCCGAACGCTACCTCGAGACGTCCGTTCGGCCGTGAGGCTCGTGGGCTACCTGTCGGAGACGGACAAGGTGGCGCTGCTCGGCGGGGCGATCGGCCTGGCCTTCCCATCGCTCTACGAGGGCTTCGGGTTTCCGGTTCTGGAGGCCATGGCTTGCGGGACGCCGGTGCTCACCTCGGACGCGTCGTCGCTCCCGGAGCTGGCCGGCGACGCGGCCCTGCTGGTCGACCCCCACGACGTCGACGCCATCCGTACGGGGCTCCAGACCCTCGTGACCGATGACGGCGTGCGAGGCAGCTTGCGGGTGGCCGGGCTGGCCCGGGCCTCCAGCTTCAACTGGACCGAGACCGCCCGAAGGACCGCCGCCGTCCTCCACGAGGCCGGCGAGCTCGGGTAGCGGGCGCGCAGCGTCCCTACACTGGGTCGCACAACGTGAGGATCCTCGTCATCAGCTCGTACCCGCCACGTCATTGCGGGATCGGCAGCTACGCGGCCGCCGACGTCGAACGGCTACGAGGCGAGGGGCACGAGGTCGTCGTGCTGTCTCCACCGGATGGAAACGGCGACGTCAAGGTTCCGTTCTTCGGAGGGCGACCCTTCCTCGTGGCCGCTCGGTTGGCCCCGGGGTTCGACCGGGTCCTCGTGCATTTCGAGCCGGGCCTGTACTACCGGCGCCGCGCGCCCGTCTCCAAGGTCATGTCCTCCCTCGGCCTGTGGCGGCTCACCCGTCGACGGCCGGGCACCGAGGTGCTCGTCCACGAGGCGGCCGCTCGCCCGCATCTGCTCTGGCGCCCGGACCATCTCCTTCTTCGGTCGGCCCTCGCTCGGGCGAACCTGTTGTTTCACTCGGAGCGAGAGCGCGAGGCTCTGGGTCGTACGTATCGGCTCCGGGTCGAGGGCACGATCGTGCCCCACACGGACGGCGTACGGATCGCCAGGCGAGTCGCTCGAAGCGAAGCCCGGACCATGCTCGGCGTCGATCCGGACGAGCGCCTGTTCCTGTGTGCGGGGTTCCTGCATCCAGCCAAGGGCTTCGAGCGCGCCGTCCGAGCCTTCCAGCAGGCGGGGTCGCCCGGGCGCCTGGTCGTCGTGGGGTCCGTTCGGGAGCCGACGCCCGCGGCTCTGAGCTATGTGCGCGCGCTCCGGGAGCTGTGCGGGCGGACGTCGGGCGTCACCCTGATCGAGGGATACGTGTCCGACGAGGGATTCGATACGTGGATCTCCGCGGCCGATGCGTTGGTCCTGCCGTACCGGCGAGCGTGGTCTTCCGGCGCGCTGGCGCGGGCGCAGACGCTGGGAACCCCCACGTTCGTCGCGGCGGTGGGGGGGATGGAGGAGCAGGCCGGCCCCAAGGACGCGGTCTTCCGGACCGATCGTGAGCTCGTCGAGCTGCTACGGCGGGTGCATGTGCCCACGAACGCCCTGCCCGATCACGAGGTGGGGTGAAGACACTCGGTGGCAGGCTCGCCCGAGGGGCACACTTCGGCGATCTTTGGCGTACGCCTGCATGAGCGGACGACGCTGGAGGACGTGCGTCGGACCCTGGATGTGTTCCTGGACGGCGACGTGACCCGGCGCGTGTTCACGCCGAACCCGGAGATCCTCCTCTACGCCCGGGACCATCCGGACTTCGGGTCGCTCCTCGATGACGCCGACCTCGCGCTGCCCGACGGCGCCGGGATCGCGCTGGTGCAGCTCCTTCGGACCAGACGCCGGATCCGACGGTGGCCCGGCATCGATGTGGCCGAGGCGGCGGTCCGCCTTGCCGCGTCGCGCGGAGATCCCGTGGCGTTCGTGGGCGGAACGGGCGACGTTGGTCGCCGGGCCGCAGCGCGCTGGCGGGCGGAGCTCCCGAGTCTCTCCGTGCAGGCTGCCGGATCCGGTGTCCGGATCGGCGAGGACGGGGTCGCCATCTCCCCCGAAGAGGGCCGGACGCTGATCGAGTCCATCCGATCCTCCCAACCACGGGTGGTCCTGGTCGCCTTCGGAGCCCCGAAGCAAGAGCGGTGGATCGACCGGTATCGGGCTGACATCCCGACTGCCCGGATCATGATGGGCGTGGGCGGAGCGCTCGACATATGGGCCGGACGATTCCCCCGAGCCCCCCGTGTGATGCACCGGCTGGGCCTCGAGTGGCTCTGGCGACTCGCCCAACAACCCAGCCGGCTCCCGAGGATCCTTCGAGCTACCGTGGTGTTCCCCTGGCGGGCACTCCGGGAGGGTCTCGCCGGCAGCTGATGAGGCCCGGCCGCCGGCAAGGGCCTACTGACCGGGGTTCCGAGTGAGGTCGTCGCTCGACGCGGCGAGCGCCGCATCGAGCGACGCGAACACGATCTCGGGCACATAGCGTTCCCGGACCAGCCTGCGACCACCGTCGGACAGCACATGCCATCGCGCATCGTCGTCCAGGACCTCACCGAGGAGGTCGACGAGCTCGGCCTCGTTCCGGCCCACGAGCGCGTGCTCCCCCGACACTGCGTTCAATCCCTCGACACCCCAGGGCAGGCTGACCACTGGGAGGCCGCGGGCCATGGCGTTCAGCACCTTGATCCGGGTGCCGCTTCCTCCCAGCCCCACCTCCACGAACGCCCGGGCTCGCCGATACAAGGGCTCCGGGTCGGGAACCGACCCGGTGTGCTCGACGCCCGGGGTGGCTGAGGCAAGC
This sequence comes from Actinomycetota bacterium, assembly GCA_044869895.1. GTDB lineage: Bacteria > Actinomycetota > UBA4738 > UBA4738 > HRBIN12 > AC-69. The sequence goes on from JBIOXZ010000169.1 coordinate 32,781, forward strand.
CGGACGAGCCAGCTCGGAGCTCCGGTACCGGCCAGGACGAGCCGGACGTCCGGCAGCCGGGCCCGAAGGGCGGGGAATCCCGACCGAAGGAATCGCCGGAGGCCCTCGGCGTTGGGCGGCCACCCCAGCGTACCCAGGAACAGGAGCGTGGGCTCGTGGGGCGGGTGGAGCGGTGGTCGGTCCAGCAGGTCCGCCTGCGGGACGTTGGGCAACAGGCGCACCGAGCCGAGCCGTGCTCCCAAGTCGTGCAGGGCGCGGCGATCCTCCTCGGAGACGGCGAAGACCACGTCGAAGCGCGGGACCATCGCCGACTCGTAGGCGCGAACGCGCATGTGTTCCAGGCGGACGAGGGCCTTCCGGGCGAAGCTCGTTTCCAGATCGGCTTGGCGACGCCACATCACGTGCTCCGCGTTGTGTTCGTGGAGCAGCTTCAGGCCCCGGAAGGATGCCGGCACATATTGCGCCATCAACCAGCCGTCGGCGAATGCCGCCTCGAATCCCCCCGAGGTGAGCCGTTCGGATGCGAGTCGGGACATGCGCCGACTCCGGTTCCGAAACACGCTCATCGGGACCCCGGCCCCGTAGCTCCGAACCAGGTTCCAGGCGGACCGGCCGCGGCGGAGCCCGACCGTGAGGATCGGTCCGATCTCTGCCGTCCAGGCTTCCTGCTCCGGACTGAGCGGCTCTGAACGGAAGCACACCACGTGGACCTCGTGATCGCGTTGCATGTATTCGAGCACGCTGATCGTCTTGATGGTGCCGCCGCTCCGCGCGGGGTACGGCATCTCCGAAGTCAGGAACAGGATGCGCATGGTGTTCCGGGTCAGTCTAGGCTGCAACCATCTGCATCACCGGCGCGGTGTGAGCCGCGGTAGACTCGCCGGTCATGTCCCCACCCTCGCGCCTCGGTACGTTCGCGGCGGCCACCGTCCTGGCCATCTCGGCGGTTGCATGCTCGCCTCGAACGCAGGGAGAGGCACCATCCGCCACTCCGACGTTGCCCGATCGTCTCGCCGTCGCCTCTCCAGCCCTCCATCCCGCGTGGCCGTCGGCGGCCTCGTTCCCCACGCGATGGCCCATCAAGCACGTCGTGTTCCTGATCAAGGAGAACCGCACGTTCGACAACCTCTTCGGCACGTTTCCCGGCGTCAACGGTGCCGCAAGCGCAAACGATGACGGCACGATCCGACCGCTCGTCCGGGGGACCGACGGACGGCTGCCGGGTGACCTTCCGCACTGCTACGTCTGCGGGCTACAAGCGTGGAACTATGGCCGGATGGACGGGTTCGATCAGGGCGGCCTGACCACGAAATGGGCGTTCACGCGACTGCACCGGGCCCAGCTCCCGAACTACTGGCACTGGGCGAAGCAGTTCGTCCTGGCCGACAACTTCTTCGCCTCGGCCCAGGGCCCCTCGTTCCCGAACCACCTGTACTCGATCGCGGCGCAGTCCGGCGGCGCCGTCGACAACCCCAGGCGAACGGGGTTCTCCTCGAACACCTTCGGATGCGACGCGCCCCAGCAGCAGAAGGTCGAGGTCGTCGACTCAGAGGGCGACGTTCGATTCATCCGCCCATGCTTCGACTTCAAGACCGAGGGGGACCTCCTGGACGCCGCCGGCATCCCATGGGGGTACTACGCGGCCACCGAGGTGCAGAAGGGATACATCTGGTCGGCCTACTCGGCGATCCGACGGTACCGGGAGCACCCCCGGCGATGGGAGCGGCACATGTTCTCGGTGGACCAGGTGATCCGGGACATCCGGCAGGACGCGCTGCCACCGGTCACGTGGATCACGCCTCGCTTCGAGCTCTCGGAGCACCCCGAGTACAACTTCTGCCATGGGGAGAACTGGAGCACGAAGGTGATCAACGCGATCATGCGATCGGACCTCTGGGAGGACACGGCGATCTTCCTGACGTGGGATGACTACGGCGGGTTCTTCGATCACGTCCCCCCGCCGCAGGTGGACCGGTTCGGGCTCGGGTTCCGAGTTCCGCTCCTGGTCATCTCCCCGTACGCGAAGGAAGGCCACATCGATCACCGGCTCGGCGAGTTCTCGAGCGTGCTTCGATTCATCGAGGACAACTGGGGCATGTCGCGGCTGACCCATCGGGATCGCCGGGCTCGCAACCTCAGCTACGACTTCGATTTCCACCGTGAACCGAGGGCCCCCGACCCACTTCCCCTCCGCACGGACTGCCAGGGCCCGATCTGGGCCGATGCGTCCTGACTGGGGTCGAGGCACTGGTACGCTCCCGCATCATGGCCGAAGGACCGGATCCGTCGCACGCCGAGTCCTCGCGTGTGGCCCTGGAGCGCGAGCTCTACTGGGCCGAGGAGAGCACCTCCCGGGCCACGATGGACGCACAGGAGCTCCGGGTCGTCCTGCAGGATCTCGTGGCCGAGATGCGGGCCGACGAGCGGTCTCCCATCCCTCGCAACGAACCGCAGATCGGCTCACCGTACCGATGGCGGCGGCGGTTGAAGGCGGGCATCTTCTACTTCCTGCGACCGATGCGGCGCCGGTACGACCGCCTGCTCGGCGACCTCGGCGAGTTGGTGGCCATCCTCGCCGGGCGGGTTGCGGCCCTCGAGACCGAGGTGGAGCGGCTGCGAGCCGAGCGGGATGCCCGCGGACCGGCTGCCGGAGAGTCAACGGGGAGCGGCCGGGAGCGGGCTCGGTGAGGATCGCCGTCTGCCACGCGCAGACTCCCTTCGTTCGAGGCGGTGCCGAGACCCACACCGAGTCGCTCGTCCGGGCCCTCCGCGTGGCCGGACATGATGCGGAGATGGTGACGGTCGCGGGCAAGTGGTACCCGGCCACCGAACTCGTCCATCAGATGGCCGTGTGGCGAAGCCTCGACATCGCCGAGTCCAACGGGCTTCCGATCGACGCCGTCGTGGCGTTGAAGTTCCCGGCGTACCTCGTGCCCCACGAGCGGAAGATCGTGTGGCTGATCCACCAGCACCGCTCGGCCTACGAGTTGTGGGACCATCCCGAGTTCGCCGACCTGTCCCGCCAGGAGGAGGGGCCGATCGTCCGGGATATGGTCCACCAGTCCGATCGCATCTCGCTTTCGGAGGCCAAGCGGGTGTTCACCAACTCCGAGAACGTTCGGAACCGGCTGTGGAGCTCGATCCGGGTGCCCTCGGAGGTGCTGTACCACCACTCTCCGATCAGCCAGGCGCTCTTGGCCATGGAACCCGGACCCTACGGTGACGCGATCGTGTTCCCGAGCCGCCTGGAGGCCCTCAAACGCCAGTCCCTCGTGGTCGAGGCCATGCGGCACGTGAGGACGGGGGTGCGGCTCGTGCTCGTGGGCTCGGGTCCCGACGAGCCGACCATCCGGGAGCAGATCCGAACGCTCCGGCTGGAGGATCGGGTCTCGCTCCAGGTCGGCCTGCCGGACGAGGTGCTGCACCGCCTGTACCTCGGCGCCCTCGGCGTCTACTACGGGCCGTTCGACGAGGACTACGGCTACGTGACCCTCGAGGGATTCGCTGCCAGCCGGCCAGTCGTGACGCTCACCGACAGCGGCGGCCCGCTCGAGTTCGTCACCGACGGGCAGACCGGTCTGGTCGCACCGCCTCATCCTCGAGCGATCGCCGAAGCGTTCGACCGCCTCCACGCGGACCGGGCTCTGGCCACACGGTTGGGCGCGGCCGGACGGGAGAAGCTGCGAGCCACCGTCCCGGCCTGGGCCGAGGTCGTGGCCCGGCTGCTCGACTGACGTGGCCAGCGTCAGGGAGATCATCGCGCGCCGCCTATGGGGAGAGCGGCTTCGCCATCGGATCGCCTGGCTGTCGCCGATGCCGCCCGCCCGGACCGGCATCGCCACCTACTCCAGGTCGGTCCTCGACGGCCTCCACCGTATCGGGTTCCCCGAGGGCCTCGAGATCGACGTCCTGTGGCCGGCGGCTCGCAGGTACGAGGGGGCTCTTCCGTGGTACGCGCTGTGCGTTTACCACCTCGGCAACAACGTCGAGTTCCACCGCGACATCTACCGCGACGCCATCCGAGTGCCCGGCCTCGTCGCGATCCACGATCTCGCGCTGGACGACTTCGTGAAGGGGATGGTCGCCGGGGGCGATTGGGTGGGCCGTCAATCGGCCCGCGAGGCCATGAGGAACAGCGAGCGGGTGCGTTCGGCCGACGCGGTGAGGAGCGAGCCGCTCCGCATCCCATGGGCGGCGCACGTCGCCAGGCGAGCTCGTGGGATCGTCGTGCACTCGCAGTTCGGCCGGCGGTACCTGCAGGAGATGGGCTCGAAGACTCCGGTCTTCGTGGTGCCGCATCCCGTCGTGGAGGGCGAGGGGGACGTCCGGCGCGCGCTCGAGCGCCGGACGTCCCTCCGCCGGCCCCTCGAGGCCGGGGGGATGCAGACCCTGGTCGGCGTGTTCGGCGACCTGAACGCGGCGAAGCTGATCGATGTGGTGTGTGGGGCGATCGGGCGGCTCCCCGAGCCGGTGCACCTGGTCCTGGTGGGCCGGAGGATCGATGGCTATGACGTCGATGCCGTGGTCCGGGAGAGCGGGCTCGGTGGACGGCTCATGCTCCTCCCGGACCTCCCGGACTCCGACTTCCTGGCGTGGATGGCCGCGGCGGACGTCGCCATCGACCTCCGGCATCCTCATCGGGGCGAGGTCAGCGGATCCCTGGCTCGGGCCATGCAGTTCGGTACGCCGGCCATCGTCTCGGGGACCGGCACGTACCTGGACGTCCCGGACGATCTGGTCGTGCGGGTCTCCCCGGGACGACCCGACCCCCGTGAGCTGGCGACGGCGATCGAGCGGCTGGCCGCCGACCCGGCGTTCGCGTCCAGGATGGGGGCTCGGGCCCGAGCCCATGTGGAGGCTCAGGCCCGCGAGGAAACGACCGCTCGGGCGTATGCGGACGCGATCCAGCGAACGCTGGAGCTGATGCGCGATCCGGCCCACCTGGCCCTGGCCAGGTGGGCCGGATCGCTGGTCGACCTCAGCGTCTCGAATGAGCACCTCGCGCGGGGGTACGGCCTCTCGTATGCGCGCGCCCTCGAGGAACTCACTGCGGGAGATCGCGGACGGTGAGCGAGAGCGCCGAGACCGTCGTCCGCACCTCCGAACCCGCCAAGCTCCGGGTGGCCCGGCGCGTCCGAGAGGTCTACGACCGTCGAGAAGTTCTCCTGAACCTGGTCCGCAAGGAGCTGAAGGTCAAGTACGCGGCCTCCGTGTTCGGCGCGGTGTGGTCGCTGCTCAACCCGCTCGTGTTCCTTGCCGTCTTCACGTTCGTAGTCAAGGTCACGGGCATGTCGTTCCGGAACTTCCCCGTCTACCTCCTGGCCGGGCTCCTGGCCTGGAACATGTTCTCGGTCTCCCTCACCGGAGGCGCCCGCTCGGTGATCGACAACGCCAACCTGGTTAAGAAGGTGTCGTTCCCACGTGAGGTGCTGCCGCTCTCGGCCGTCGGGGTGGCCCTCGTGGACTTCGTCCTCCAGTCGGCGGTGTTCCTGCTGTTCATCCTGGTGTCGGGGTACGGGTTCCACCTGCCCGAGCTGGCGATCTATCCGCTGGCGTTCGCGACGCTGCTCGTGTTCACGCTGGCGCTCACGTTCTGGCTCGCCGCGCTGAACGTTCGGTACCGGGACATCCAGCACCTGCTGAACATCGCCCTGCTGGTGTGGTTCTGGATGACCCCCATCGTGTACTCGGGGTTCGTGGTCACGGACGTGCTGGCGGGGCGGAAGATCCTCGGCGTGAGCCTGTGGGGCCTCTACCTGGCGAACCCGCTCACACCGATCGCTCTGGGGTTCCAGCGGGCCCTGTACGGGGTGGTCCGGCCGGTGGTTGGCAAACCGCCCGTCCTGCCCGACGTCAGCCTGGCATGGCTGGCGGGGGTGCTGGCCGTCGTGCTGGCGGCATCCGTGGCGTTCCTCCTGTACACGTGGCGTCGGTTCTTCGAGTTGTCGGGCGACTTCGCCGAGGAGCTGTAGGGGTGAACGCTCCCGCACTGGAGGTGGCCGACGTCAGCAAGAAGTTCCGGCTGTACCGGGAGCGGCCGACCTCGCTCAAGGCGAGGATCCTCCATTCCCAGATGCGGGCCGAGGACTTCTGGGCGCTTCACGACGTGTCCTTCCACGTCCCCGAGGGAAGCTCGCTCGGCCTGATCGGGCATAACGGCTCGGGAAAGACCACCCTGCTCAAGATCGTGGCCGGGATCCTCCGTCCGACCTCGGGAGTCGTGCGACAGCGGGGGCGGCTGGCCGCCTTGCTGGAGCTCGGCGCGGGATTCCACCCCGAGCTCACGGGGAGGGAGAACGTCTATCTGAACGCGTCCTTCCTCGGGCTGTCCAGGCGGGAGACCGACGCGGCCTACGAGGCCATCGTGGCCTTCGCCGAGCTGGAAGACTTCATGGACAACCAGGTGAAGTTCTACTCATCGGGGATGCTCGTCCGCCTGGGATTCGCCGTGGCCGTCCACGTCGACCCCGAGGTCCTGTTGATCGACGAGGTGCTCGCCGTGGGCGACGAGGCGTTCCAGGCGAAGTGCCTCGATCGCATCGGCCGGTTTCAGCGGGACGGCCGGACGATCGTGCTCGTCACCCACGCTCTCGACACGGTCACACAGATCTGCGACCGGGCCGTGATGCTGCACCATGGCGAGGTGCACGCCGCCGGGGCGCCCGCGGACGTGGTTCGCGAGATGCGCCACGTCCTGCTGGGCACCACCGACCCGGGGTTCGTGCCGGAGGAAGGGACGCGCCAGGCCGAGATCGCCAGCGTCGAGCTGATCTGGGGATCGGGAGCGAGCGAGATCGCGCTTCGCAGAGGCGACGGCCTCACCGTGCAGGTCGACGTCCGAACGAACGAGCCGGTCGCCGACCTCGACGTTGACTTCCAGATCCTCGACGGAGCGACGAACCACCCCGTGCTCGACGCCAGGACGTCCTCCCACGGCATCGCCATCGCCCGATTCGACGGGAAGAAGCGAGTCCGGTTCCGGATCGGCTCGTTTCCCTACGCGGCCGGCAAGTACTGGGTCACCGTCGGCCTTTCGTCGCGGGACACCGGCCGCCTGTACCACGTCCAGACACAGCGATACGGGTTCGACGTCGCCGACGCCGTTCGGATCCAGGATCGGATCGAGGTGCCCGTCGACGTGGAGGTGGAAGACCTGTGAGCGCTCTCGACCACGTCGGTCCCACTTCGAAGAAAGGGAACCTCACCATGCTGATCGCGTTGATCCTGCTGTCGGTGACCCTCGCCGCCGTTGCCCAGCTCACCCTGAAGCACGGGATGAACACGGTGAACCACGATCTGGCTCCGGCCAGGTTCGGCGTGGACGCGCGGTCGCTCGGGGCGCTGCTGCGGACCCCGGCCGTCTACACCGGGCTGTTCCTGTTTGGGCTGTCCGCCCTGGTGTGGCTGGTGGTCCTGTCCCGCGCCTCCCTCTCCTTCGCCTACCCCTTCGCGGCGCTCACCTACGTGCTGATCCTGCTGTTCGACCTGTTCATCTTGGACGAAACCGTTCCGCCGCTCCGCTGGGCAGGGGTGGCGTTCATCGTCGCCGGCATCTTCCTGGTCTCCCGGACGCCGCACGCCTGAGATGACGCGCCGCCGATGAGAGCGGTCGTCCTCGTGGGGGGGGAGGGGACCCGGCTCCGTCCCCTGACCGAGACCATCCCCAAGCCGCTCCTTCCGCTCATGGACCGCCCCAGCCTGGACCATGTCCTGGATCACCTGGTCCGCCACGGGGTCCACGAGGTGGTGCTGTCCTCCCCCTACCTCGAGTCGACGTTCCACGACTTCATCGAGGCCCGTCGCGACCCAACGATCACGTGGATCACCGAAGGCGAGCCGCTCGGAACCGGCGGGGCCATCCTGCACGCGATCGAGCATCTGGGTGATGAGCCCTTCTTCGCGTTGAACGGCGACATCCTGACCGATCTCGACCTCACGGAGATGGCCGCCTTCCACCGGGAACGAGGGGCAAACGCCACCATCGCGCTCCACCACGTGGAAGACGCGCGGCCCTTCGGACTGGTGGCGACGGGACCCGACGGCCGGGTGGTCGAGTTCCGGGAGAAGCCCGAGGAGCCGGTGCCTGGAGACGTGAACGCGGGAACCTACGTCCTCGAACCGAGCGCCCTTGCCGGATGGATCGGGAGCGGGAACGTCTCGATCGAGCGACGCATCTTCCCGGCGCTCATCGATGAAGGGCGACGAGTATTCGGGTTGGTCACGGACGCGTACTGGCTTGACCTCGGCACGCCGCAGACCTACCTCCGCGCCCACTTCGACATCCTCGAGGGGAAGGTGGGGGGCGAGCGCTATCCGGCGCCGTTCATGGCCGACGGGGCGGTCGTGGATCGCCGAGCGCACCTGGGCCGATGGGTGGTCGTGGGCATCGGAGCGTCGGTTGGCCCGGGCGCGGAGATCGACGACTCCGTGTTGCACGCGGGCGCGGTCGTCGAGGAGGAAGCGAGGGTGGTCGGTTCGATCCTCGGCCCTGGTTCGGTGGTGGGGGCGGGGGCTACCGTCATCGAGTCCGCACTCGGTGCATCGGCCCGGGTTCGCCCGGGGACGAGCGTGCGCGGGGCCCGGATCTCCGCCGGCCAGGAGGCATCCGATGGGTAAGGCGCGGAACCGGGCCGGTCGATGTGCTAGGGTGCGGCCCGTTTTCGACCCCCGGAGTGCCATGAAGAGAGCGCTTGCGTTCGTCCTGGTCCTGTCCCTTGCCATCATCATGCCCGCCGAAGCCGGGCATGCCGGCGACTCGTTCCGGTTCTTTGGCTCCGGCTGGGGCCACGGCCTGGGCATGTCGCAGTGGGGCGCGTACGGGCTGGCCAAGCAGGGGTGGGGACAGGCTCGGATCCTCACCCACTTCTACTCGGGCACCAAGGTGGCGCCAGCGGCAT
>JBIOXZ010000170.1:0-10166 GCA_044869895.1 Actinomycetota bacterium
TGCTACCCGACGCCGGTCGTCCTCGGCCTCGCCCCACTCCGTGCCGCCGGGCTGATCGGGCCGGGGCCGATCGTGGTGGACGGCAAGGCCGGGCTGTCCGGCGCGGGCAGGGCGCTCGCCGAGGCCACCTCGTACGCGGCGACCGAGGAGAGCGTTCGTCCCTACCGCTTCCCCATGCACCAGCACACGCCCGAGATGGAGCGAGCCCTGGAGCTCGCCTCCGGCATACCCGCCGCGGTGTCGTTCGTCCCGCATCTCGTTCCCGCCGTGCGCGGCGTGCTCGTGACGTGCTACGCACGACTGGAACCGGGGACGACCACGGATTCGCTGTCCGGATGTCTCGCATCCGCGTACGCGGACGCGCCGTTCGTGCGGGTCCTTCCTCCCGGCGACATGGCCGACACCAAGCGGACCCGCGGGTCGAACCTGGTCGAGCTCCAGGCGGTGGCGGATCCCAGGACCGGGACGGCCATCGTCGCCGGTGCGCTCGACAACCTGGTCAAGGGGGCCGCCGGACAGGCCGTGCAGAACATGAACCTCATGGCCGGGTTCGACCCGACGGCCGGCCTGACGGCGACGGCGGTGTACCCATGAGCGTGACCTTCGCCCGGGGATTCCGCGCGGCCGGGGTGACGGCCCGGATGAAACCCTCCGGCCGGCCGGATCTCGGCCTGCTGGTAGCAGATGAGAGCCACTCGGCCGCAGGCCTGTTCACCACGAATGCGTTCGCGGCTGCGCCGGTCCGACTCTCCCGGCACCGGGTCTCCCGCGGCCGGGGCCGAGCGGTCCTCGTCAACAGCGGACAGGCGAACGCGGGGACTGGGCTGTCGGGGGACAACGACGCCGAGCACTCGACGGCCGCCGTCGCCGAGCTGCTGGGCATCGAGCCCGACGAGGTGCTGGCGTGCTCGACGGGCGTGATCGGCGAGCCGCTCCACATGGATCAGCTGCTCGCGGCGCTTCCCGGACTGGCAGGGGCGCTCTCGCCGGAGGGCGGCGAGAGCTTCGCCGAAGCCATCATGACCACCGATACGGTCTCCAAGCAGGCCCAGGCCGAGCGGGGCCCATACCGAGTGGGGGGCTGCGCGAAGGGCGTGGGCATGATCGCGCCGGACCTCCATCTGGCCACGATGCTCGCGTTCGTTACGACCGATGCCCCCATCCCACCGCCCGAGCTTCGAACGCTCGCGGCCGAGGTGCTGGAACCGAAGTTCGAGTCGCTCACCGTGGACGGGTGCACCAGCACCAACGACACCGTCCTGGTCTTCGCGAGCGGCGCCGCAGGCGGCGACCTCGTCCTGCCGGGGACATCACCGTGGGAGGACGTTTCGGCGGCGTTGGAGGAGGTCGGCACCTCGCTCCTGCTCCAGCTGGCCACGGATGCCGAGGGGGCCGGCCACGTCGTCCTGGTCGAGGTGTCCGGGGCCGAGTCTGCGTCGGAAGCCCGCATGGTCGCGAAGGCGGTTGCCGACTCGTTGCTGGTGAAGACGGCCGTGTCCGGGGGTGACCCCAATCCCGGGCGGATCCTCCAGGCGGTGGGGTCATCGGGAGCCTCGTTCCTGCCGCAGCTGGTCGACGCGTTCATCGGGGACGTCCAGGTGATCGCGGGCGGGGAGATCCCAACGGCGTACCTGGATACGGGCCAAGCGCAGGCCCGGGCGGCAGTGAGAGAGCGCGAGGTCGTCATCGCGATCTCGGTGGGGAACGGTCCCGGCACCAGCCGGGCCCTCGGCGTCGACCTGTCGTGCGACTACGTGAAGATCAACGCGGAATACTCGACGTGAGCATCGGCTTGCCGCCAAGGATCCGGGAACGGACGGTGTCCAAGGCCCGGACGCTCCTCGAGGCCCTTCCGTTCATGCAGGAGCACTGGGGCAAGACCATCGTCGTCAAGTACGGCGGCGCGGCGATGGAACGTGCCCCACTGTCGAGGACGTTCGGGAACGACCTGGCGCTGCTCCAGCACGTCGGCATCCATCCACTGATCGTTCACGGCGGGGGGCCACAGGTGACGGAGGTCTCGGCCCGCTTCGGCCTTCCCACCACGTTCGTGGGAGGCCTCCGGGTCACCGATGAGCCGACGCTCGACGTGGCCAAGATGGTCCTCGCCGGGAAGGTGAACACCGAGGTGGTCGGGACTCTCCTCGCCTGCGGGGTCCAGGCCGTCGGGCTCTCCGGGGTGGACGGAGGCTTGGTGATGGCCCGCCGGCGAGACCCGCCCGACCTCGGGTTCGTCGGGGAGGTGGTCCGGGTGAACGGCGGGGTCCTTCGGGCGCTGATGGAACAGCGGTTCGTTCCGGTGATCGCGTCGATCGCGATCGGAGACGACGGACAGGCCTACAACGTGAACGCCGACGTCGTCGCGGCGGAGCTCGCGGTGGCCCTTTCCGCGGAGAAGCTCGTGTACATGAACGACGTGCCGGGGCTGATCGGTCCCGAGGGCGACTTGCTCTCGGAGCTGGGAGTGGGGGAGGCCCTCGATCTGCTGGCCCGCCCGGACGCCGTCGAGGGCGGGATGATCCCGAAGCTGGAGAGCGCCGTGCGCGCGCTGAATGCGGGCGTGCCACGCGTGCATTTCCTCGACGGTCGGGTGGAGCACGCCCTGGTGCTGGAGCTGTTCACGCCGGAGGGGATCGGCACGATGATCGCGGTCGACGCGCCGGGCGAGGAGGTGACGCCGTGAACCGCAACGGCGGCACCAAAGCCCGGCGGCAACAGGCCATCCTGTCGCTCCTGGGGCGGGAGCGGCTGGGCTCCCAGGAGGACATCCGGGCCCGCCTTCGGCGCATGGGTCTGCCGGCCACCCAGTCCACGATCTCCCGGGACATCGAGGAGCTCGGGCTGGCTCGCGTGCACGATCAGGAGGGCGTGCGCTACGTCGTTCCCGGCCGGGGCATTTCGAGCGCGCCGGCGAACCTGCTCCGGCACGCCCTCCAGGAGTTCGCCCTCTCGTTCGTCGCGGCGAACCGCCTGTTGCTCGTGCGGACCCCGCCCGGCGCGGCAAGCGCCCTTGCAGAGGCCATCGACACCGGTCCGGTGGCCGGGGTGGCCGGGACGGTGGCCGGCGACAACACGATCCTAGTCGTCCCGGCGGACGGGGTCTCGGCCCGCTCGGTGGAACGGGCATTGCGAAAGGCCATGACAGAGCGATGACCGGCGCTACGAACTCGATGGAGGACGAAACATGAGGCGGGCGGTGCTGGCGTACTCCGGTGGCCTGGACACCTCGGTCACCATCCGGTGGTTGGTCGAGCAGGGCTACGACGTCTTCGCCGTCGCGGTTGACGTGGGGCAACACGAAGACTTCGACGTCATCCAGGAGCGCGGCCTCCTGGCGGGGGCGGCCGAGGTCCGGGTTATCCCGGCCGTGGATCGATTCGCGGGGCAGTTCCTGACCCGGGCGGTCAAGGCGAACGCCCTGTACGAGGGGAAGTATCCGCTGGTGTCGTCTCTCGCCCGGCCGCTCATCGCCGACGAGGTGGTCAAGGTGGCACGAGAGGTCGGTGCCGGTGCCGTTGCTCATGGCTGCACCGGGAAGGGCAACGACCAGGTCCGATTCGAGGTCTCCTTCGTCGTCCTCGCACCGGACCTGCAGGTCCTCGCGCCGATCCGGGACGCCGCCATTCCCCGGGAGAAGGCCCTGGGCCTGGCGGCCGAGTGGGGGATCCCGATCAGCCAGGTGGCGATGGCGTATTCGATCGACGAGAACCTATGGGGGCGGACCGTGGAGTGCGGCCCGCTCGAGGATCCGTGGGTGGCGCCACCCGAGGATGCGTTCACCCGGACCGCCGCCATGCCGGAACTGCCCTCCGAACCCACCGAGATCGCCGTCGGATTCGAGCGAGGCGTTCCCGTGATGCTCGACGGCGACCTCACGGCGCTCCCGGACCTGATCCGCGCCGTGGACGCGCTCGGCGGCCGGTACGGCTTCGGGCGGGTGGACATGATCGAGAACCGCAGGGTCGGGATCAAGTCGCGCGAGCTCTACGAGGTGCCCGGGGCGCTCGCGCTCATCGCGGCTCACCGGGCCCTGGAAGATCTGACCCTGGAGCGCGAGGTGGCCCATGCGAAGCCCGCGATCGAACAGCGGTGGGCCGAACTCGTTTACGACGGGCTGTGGTTCTCGCCGCTTCGCGCGGCGCTCGATGCATTCGTCGACTCGACCCAGGAACACGTGAGCGGCGAGGTCCGACTTCGCTTCTCGCCGGGTGGGTGCATGGTGGTCGGGCGGCGCTCGGATGCCTCGCTCTACGACATCGGACTGGCGACGTACGGACCGGAGGACGCCTTCGACCATCGGCATGCCGACGGCTTCATCAGGTTGTGGGCCATGCCTCTCAAGGTATGGTCCGCTCGGCAGGGGCGCCGATGAGCCACCCACATCCTCCCGGGACGGAAGCCGACGATCCGCTTTGGGGTGGGCGGTTCGACACGGCGCCGGCTCCGGAGGCCGGTGCGCTTTCGCGGAGCCTGTCCATCGACGTTCGCCTCGCGCCACAGGACGTCGAATCCTCCGTCGCGCACGTGCGCGCGCTCGAGGACACGGGACTGCTTTCCTCCGGCGAGGCGGCGGCCCTGGAGAAGGCGCTCCGTGAGGTGGGAGAGGAGATCGCCACCGATCGCTTCGCGTTCCACTCCGCCGACGAGGATGTACATTCGGCCGTTGAGCGGGGAGTGACGGAGCGCCTGGGTGACGTCGGCGCCAAGCTGCATGCCGGCCGGAGCCGGAACGACCTGGTCGTCACGGACCTGCGCCTGTGGCTCCTCGCCGCGGCACGGCGGATCGACGCGGGGACCATCCGCCTGATGCGGGCGCTCATCGCGAGCGGCAGTGACCATGCCGACACGGTCATGCCGGGAACTACCCACGGCAGGGCGGCGCAGCCCGTCACGCTCGGCCACCATCTGCTGGCCCACGCCTGGGCGCTGCTCAGGGACCTCGACCGATTGGACCAGTGGGCGGCCAGGTCGAGCGTTTCCGCGCTGGGGGCCGGGGCCCTGGCCACCTCGATGCTCGGGCTGGATCCCGTCACCACTGCCGGCCGCCTGGGACTGGACCGAGCCTTTGCGAACTCGATCGACGCGGTGTCGGACAGGGACTTCGTTCAGGAGTTCGTGGCCGATGCGGCCATCCTCGGAACGCACTTGTCTCGGCTGGCCGCCGACCTCGTCCGGTGGACCGAGGAGTCGCTCGGGTGGGCATCGATCGACGACGCGTACGCCACGGGGTCGAGCATGATGCCCCAGAAGCGGAACCCCGACGTGGCCGAGCTCGCTCGGGCCAAAGCGGCACGGTTGGGCGGCAACTTCGTCGCGATGACGACGATGCTCGCCGGCCTGCCTCTCGGCTATCACCGAGACCTCCAGGAGGACAAGGGGCCGGCGTTCGATGCGGCGGACACACTCGAGGTCACGCTCGGCGCGTTGGCCGGATGCATGGAGACGCTTCGCTTCGACGAGGTCGTGATGCGGGAGGCCGCCGAGGGCGAGGCCCTGTACGCGACCGACCTGGCCGAGGAGCTGGTCCGGGCCGGCGTGCCGTTCCGCCAGGCCCATCGGCGGATCGGCGCGATGCTGAAGCGACTCGACGCCGAGCACCGGTCGTTCCGCTCGCTCCGACCCGACGAATGGAGCGACCTGGGGCTGCCCGAAGGTGGGTCGCTCCTCGACCCCGACCGGTCGGTGCGGGCCCGGTCGATGCCGGGCGGGCCCTCGCCGGGGAGCGTGCTGGCGCAGGCCCAGGCGATCGAGGCCGCGCTCGCGTCCCGGAACCACGATGCTCGGATGTCGTAGAAGTCTCGGTGGGAACGAAGCCGTGTCCCGCATTCGGCCGTAGACCTCGCAGGTCCCCAACGAGACGTAGGAGGTCTCCGAAATGAGGCTGAACGACCGAAGCAGACGCCCGGGTCTGCCGACGATCGCTCTGGCTGCCCTGCTCCTGGCGGCGTGCGGTCGCGGCAATAGCGGCACGTCGTCCGGGGGCGACTCCACATCGCCGCCGGGAACGGCGCTCTCCGTCCAGACGGACTCGATCTCCGGCATCGGGACCGTACTTGCGAACAACGCCGGCCTGACGCTGTACCACAACACCAAGGAGAGCGGGAGCACGATCGTGTGCACGGGAGGATGCGTTTCGGTCTGGCCGCCGGTTCTCGTGACGGGTTCGCTCCCGCAAGGCACCGGGATGATCAAGGGAACATTCGGGACGATCATGCGTCCGGACGGCTCCACGCAACTCACGATCAACGGCATGCCCCTGTACACATACTCCGGCGACTCGGGGTCGGGCCAGGCCAGCGGGCAGGGGATCCAGGGCGTGTGGTTCGCGGTGACCCCCTCCGGCACCAGCACGTCGGCGGGTGGGAGCGGCGGTTCGTCTGGGGGTGGCGGCGGTGGTTACGGAGGCTACGGCTCCTAGCCTGTCATCGGCGGGCCGGTCGTCGAAAGCGCTCCACCCGACCTTGTAAGCGCCCGCTTGACGGATCCCCACCATAGGCGTGTGCTTCGACTCGAGAGGATGTCGACGGTCAGCCGACGCCGTTCGGTTCCCCCTGGACCTGAGCTCACTCGTCTGGCGGCCCTCCGTGCGTTCCAACGTGATCCGATCGGGCTCCTGACCCAGGCCGCCAGCTTCGGCGACGTCTCGTATCTCAACCTCCCCCGGTTCCCCGCCTTCCTGCTGAACCACCCCGACCTCATCCACGAGGTGCTGGTGACCGGGAACCAGAGGTTCATGAAGGGCCCGACGATGCAGGCGGCCAAGCTCGTGCTGGGGGAGAGCCTGCTGACCAGCGAGGGGGACGGTCATCGGCGGCAGCGGCGGATGATCCAGCCGATCTTCCACCACGACCGGATCGAGGGCTTCGGGGATGTGATGGTGGAGCGCGCGGCTCGCGCGTCCGAACGGTGGCGGGCGGGGGAGATCCTGGACATTCATCGAGAGATGGCGGGGCTCACGCTCGCCGTCGTCGTGGCGACGGTCTTCGGAACCGATATCGAGGACGAGGAAACGCGCTCGGTGGGCCAAGCGCTGGCCCTCCAGCTCTCGATGTTCGGCAGGGTGTTCTCACCCCTCTTCCGGCTATCGATGCGGCTGCCCCTGCCGGCGAACCGGCGATTCGAGCGGTCCAAGGCGGCGCTCGACGCCGTGATCGATCGGATGATCGCCAGGCGCCGTTCGACCGGCGCGACCGGCGAGGATGTGCTGTCCCTCCTGATCCGGGCGCAGGAGGACGGTGCCGGGATGAGCGATGCACAGGTTCGCGACGAGGCGATGACGCTGTTCCTTGCCGGCCACGAGACCACGTCGAACGCGCTCACCTGGACCTGGTACCTGCTCTCCCAGCACGCGGACGTGGAGGCGAGGCTCCACGCCGAGCTGGACGAGGTCCTCGGGGGCCGACCGCCCACGGTTGCCGACGTTCCGCGCCTGCGGCTCACCGAGATGGTCCTCACGGAGTCGATGCGGCTCCTCCCGCCGGCCTGGGCCATCGGCCGCCGGGCGCTGGTGAACCACCATGCCGGCTCGTACGTCGTCCCGGCCGGCAGCGTCGTGATCGTGTCCCCGTATCTCGTGCACCACGACCCTCGTTGGTACGAACACCCGGAGGCGTTCGTCCCGGAGCGATGGCGGGACGAGGAGCGGGCCAGGCGGCCCAGGAACGCGTATCTGCCGTTCGGCGCGGGGCCGAGGATGTGCGTCGGCGAGCACTTCGCCAGGATGGAGGGCGTCCTGGTCCTGGCCACCATCGCGCAGCGGTGGCGCCTCGACCTCGTGCCCGGCCATCGCGTCGAGCTCCAGCCGGTCGTCACACTCCGGCCGAAGCACGGCATGGCCATGACGACCGAACGGCGGGGATGACGTCAGCGCCGGCGTGCTTGAGCGGCCGTCCGGAGGACCATGAACGCCAGGACCATGATGGCTCCCCCTATCAGCGCCGAGGCCACTCCGATCCACCAATTGTCGTCGGCGAAATCGAAGGATCGACCGGCCAACCGCTCCCCGATGTGGACGCCCCAAAGGACCGTTCGGACGGGGAACAGCACGATCGTGCCGACCACGGACTCCACGAACCGTCGATTCACCCCGAATGGAACGCCCTGCCACAGCACCGTGTAGCCGAAGAACCCCCACACGGCGCCGATACCGCCCATCGTGGCCAGCCCCGACGCCCTGGGGTACTCGTTCCGAAGCCCCTCGGTCCGCCCGGGCTGGGCACCGCCGTCCTCGCCGTCGCTCACCCCGCCAGTCTCCCTGTTGACGGCGGGGTCCAGTAGGCTCATCGGCATGGGGTACGCGAGCGCGCTCGTCCTGTTCGCCCATCCCGACGATGCCGAATACATGTGCGGCGGGACCGTCGCCGAGTGGGCTCGGAACGGGACCGAGGTCCATTACGTGATCGTCACCGACGGGTCGGCAGGCTCGAACGAGCCGGGCAGGACCAGGGATGAGATCTCGAGGATCCGAAAGCCCGAACAGGAGGAGGCCGCACGGGTCCTCGGCGTCCGAACGGTGACGTTCCTGGACTTCGCCGACGGGATGCTCGAGGTGAGCCTGGAGACCCGCAAGGCCGTGACCCGCGAGGTGCGCCGACTCCGGCCCGAGGTGATCGTTGCGCCCGACCCGTCGAGGCTGTGGTTCGGCCGCGGGTACATCAACCACGCCGACCATCGGGCTGCGGGCGAGCTCGCGCTCTGCGCCGTCATGCCGGACGCCCCCTCCCGGCCCCAGTTCCCCGAGCTCCTGGAGGGGGGGTTCGAGCCCTACGAGGTCCCGAACCTTTGGTTGTCCACCGAGGAACCCGATACGTACGTGGACATCACCAAGACGATCGACCTGAAGATCGAAGCCCTGACGAAACACCGGTCCCAGGGCGTCGAGGACGACCTGCAGTGGGTCCGGGACCGCGCAAAGGAGCTGGGCAAGAAGGGCGGGATGGAGTACGCGGAGGGGTTCCTGGCGTTCTCCCTGAAAGAAGAGGACGAGGAAAAGGAAGGATGATGGAGGACCCGGTCGACCCGGGGGACGAGGCCCCGGCCAGCCTTGATCCCGACGAGGCGAACAACGTCCGCGCGGACCTCGGCGACCTGCACGGGATGCGAGAGGTGTTCGGCCCCCAGGGAGTCAAGGGCGTGGTGATCGCCTGCCCCGACTGCGGAGAGAACCACTTCTACGAATGGGACCTCCTTCGAGAGAATCTCGAGCACATGCTGAAGACCGGTGAGCCCCGGATGCACGAGCCCGCGTTCGAGGTTCACGAGGACGAGTACATCCAGTGGGACTACGGCAAGGGCTACATCGACGCTCTCAGCGATACCGGGCTGCAGCCCGATCGTCAGATCCAGATCACCCGCTGCCCGTGGTGCGAGACGCCCTGCGACCAGGATTTCCAGTTCTGCCCGAGGTGCGGCCGGTCCCTGGCGGCCCTCCGCCTCTACCGGGAGCTCATGGCTCGGGGTATCGACGAGCGAGAGGTTCGCTCGCTCCTGGTCCGCGCGGGCTACGAGCCGTTCTGATCGCGTCTTCCCCCCCGTCAAGGAGGCGATCAGGATCCAGCGGGCACTTCGCCATGAACGAGTCTTGAAGTGCTGCGATCCGAGGTGTACGAACCTGCTGTGGCGAAAACCGAGGCGTCGCGGCGGAGCGATCGGTGGGCGGCGACCGGGGGTGGTCAGGGCAACGCGTGGGCCGTCGTGTCGGTCGCGCTGGCCGCGCTCGGTCTGGCAGCCGTGGGGATGATCATCGCCGGAGCGTCCGGGGCGCAGCCCCTCGACTCGCTCCCGGACGGGGCGGCTTCGGGCCTGTACGGCTCGGTCCCCGGCTTCGGTCTGCTCGCGCTGCTCGCCGGCCTCGCCGGTCGGAACCGCCCCCGCAGGGCCTGGTTGGCCTGGACCGGTGCGATCGCGGGATCCCTGCTCCTGGTGTTCGCGGCGGTCGTGGCCGTCATCCTGTTGAACGCGTTCCTGACGCTCGGGTGACCGCCGGGGGCTCGAGGATGCAGTCCTCGGGCGCCTTGTCCGTCCGCAGGCCCTTGAACGACGGGGCTCGCATCTTCTTCGTGCTCTTCGTGATCTCCAGGTACTCGACCTCGCACACGATCTCGGGGCGGACGTACGTCGCGCCCTTGATCGCCTTGAGCTCGGGGTCGTCGGTGGGCGGCTCCTTC